>QMLL01000031.1 GCA_003646715.1 Deltaproteobacteria bacterium | reverse complement strand
CTATCGGAATAGCAGATGTTTCACTATCTATCATGCGAAGACTCAAAAATGCATTTCGAGGCTGATTAATCAGCACTCCGGAAGCAAGAAGCTTGGCTGCCAGTATTCTTCCAAGCCTTAAAGTGGTATTAGGATCGGCAAGTTCGCTGGAACCCAAGTTCAGCTCAGCAAGCAGCTTGTCAAGAAGAGCCCTTTCCACAACCTTGACCCTTCCGGTGTTTGCCAGCTCAGCGCTCAGGTAATTAACAAGGATTTCCGGTATTCCGGCTCTTTCAGTAAGTATTCCTTTTTCGTCGACTGACAAAAATGCCAGCACTAGAGGTCTTGATGTCCATTCATCTACGACTTTTGGAGATGCCTTATTTTCCTTGTATCTTTTAACCAGCTCTTTCACGAGACGATCAATTCTTTCTGCTCTTTTGGCATCCTTCGCCAGTTCCAGCATTTCTTCGGCTCTCTTCAACAACATTAAGGAGATCTCATCTCTTGGGTTCAACTTATAAGCTTTCTTATAAACTTTGTGAGCTTTACCCCACTTGCCCTGCTTCTCATATATCACTCCCTTGTTACTCAGAGCTTCAATGGAATAAGGATCCACTTCGAGGGCTTTCTCAAAAAGTTTCCCTGCTCTGTCAAAATTGTCATTCTTGGCATAAACCCTTCCCAGCTTGTTGTATGGAGTAGCTACCTGGAAGGCAAAGCCTTTCTTTTTTGTAGCAGAGCTATATTCGTTCAAAGCCGCATCTTTTTTGCCCTCGCTGTAAAGAATATCACCCTTTATTACGTGGACAGAGCTTCTATCGGTCACATCATTCGCTACTTCCCAAGCTTTTTTCTTGTCTCCTTTAAGCCAGTAAACATGTGCCAGCCCTTCTTTTCCCAGAACCTGTCCTTCCCCGGGCAGCTTTGTTAACATTTTGAAATCATTTTCTGCTTCGTCTATCTTGCCTTCTTTGAGCTTGGCATAAGCAAGAATGGCCCTTGGCTTCGGATCGTTCTTAGCACTTGCGCTGGCTTCTTCCGCAAGTTTTTTAGCTATACTTATTCTTTTCCTTTCCATTTCTCTTTCCGCGAGAGTAGTCAAGAGCTTTACCCCAGACTCTCCGCCGCCCTGCACAATGTCCAGAATTTTCAA
This sequence comes from Deltaproteobacteria bacterium, assembly GCA_003646715.1. Taxonomy (GTDB): domain Bacteria; phylum Desulfobacterota; class Syntrophobacteria; order B119-G9; family B119-G9; genus B119-G9. Next base: position 9,335 of record QMLL01000031.1, on the reverse strand, counting down.
ATCCGGACCCAGTATATAAGTGGTAGGAAGAACAAATTCGGCTCCATACAACTTGCTTACACCTGCATCATCAATCAGAACTTCAACCTTGATACCTTTCTGGCTAACAAACTCCGCTACTTTGGATCGCGGGGATTTGGAAATAGCAAGCACAAAAAGCTGATCATCACCATATTTGGTCCTCAAATCCTGCAAAGTGGAAAGGCTTGCTTCCGAAGCTTTTGAAAAAGGAGCAAAAAAACAGACCGCAACAAAAGGTTTGTCCACGTCCATTATCTTGAAAACCTTCCCGCTTAAGCTCGGCAACTCAAAATACGGTGCTTTTTCACCAACTTTCGGGGCCGCACCAGCTATAGACAGGCTAAAAACGCATAAAAAACAAAAAACAAGTATCGCTACAAGAATCTTGCAATCTTTCATGTTAACCTCCTGGAAGCTTTTCTGCTCCTTGTTGGGGTGTAAGCGTAATATTCAAAGGAACTAACTGTTTTTTCTCCACATTTATCTGAGCCTCCCAGGTTAGATATCCCGGCATTTTCAACTTCACTTCGTAAGTCCCTGGAACCATTTCAAGATCCATTGGAGTTTTACCTCGAACTTTTCCGTCTATAAGTACCTCCGCACCAGAAGGATCAGAACGAAATGCAATCTTTCCTGTCTCGTCGACACCGGCCTTCTTAATCTCTTCTGTGGTTACTATCACATTCTTATTGGAATCTTTCAAAACTTCCTCACGATGCCCTTTGCCGGTAAAAATAAATATCGCAGCAATAAGAATGACTACCAGGCCTGCGACAAAGGGAATAAATTTGGCACGTGACTTTCTTTTCCCGGGGATAGATTCAACCGCTTCCGCTTCTTTTTCGGATTCAACGTGTATTGTCTTCTCTTTCTTTTCCAGGATCCTGGCCAAATCAGAGGCAAGTTCTTTTCCTGCCTGGTAACGATTTTCCGGTTCCTTCTCGAGAACCTTAAACAGGATATTATTTACCTCTTGTTTTATATGTTCCGGAATTTTGGCAATAGGTTCAGGCTCAGTGGATAAAATTGAATGAAACAGGGTAGCAATGTTGTCTCCCTCAAAAGGCTTTTTCCCAGAAATCATCTCATAAAGAATAATACCCAGGGAAAATAGATCCGCCCTGCCGTCGACCTTCTTGCCTTGTACCTGCTCGGGAGCCATGTATGACGGCGTTCCAAGTATCTGGCCGGTTCTGGTTTGCTCGGCAAGAGATACGTCCTGAACCCTGGCAATCCCAAAATCCGTGATTTTAACCTGCTTTTCCCCGGTTACGATTATGTTGCTCGGCTTGATATCCCTATGTACCACTCCCTCTTCATGTGCGTAGTGGAGAGCACTAGCTATTTGGATGGCATACCTTATTGCGTCTTCAAAGCTAATCTTCCCTTCTCTGATCAACTTGTTCAAAGGTTCACCGGTGAGCAGTTCCATTGCAATGAAAGCTCTTCCGGCATCTTCCCCAACATCGTAAATTATAACGATATTGGGATGGGCAAGCCTCCCGGCTGCTTTGGCTTCGCGAAGGAATCGCTGGGTTACTTCCCATTCGTATGCTCTTTCCGGACGCAGAACCTTAAGCGCGAGGTTTCTGTCAATATCAGGATCATACGCCCGGTAGACAATCCCCATGCCACCTTTCCCGATTTCTTCTTGTATCAAATATCTCCCGAGCTGCTCCATAAAACTAAAATCTTCTTTCTGCTTCTTCTATCCACTTTGTGACTTTTTCTTTGTCTGAAGCGCCTGGGCATAGCTCCAGATACTTTTTGTAATGATACACGGCAAGTTCAGGTTTGTCTAATGCCTGATCGAACAAAACTCCAAGATTATAATGTGCCAGTGCGTATTGAGGATAAAGCGAAAGAGCCTTCTTGAAATATATTTCTGCTTTTTTGAACTTTTTCTTTCTCCTGTATATCTCACCTAGATTATTATAATACCTCGGGTCATTCGGAGACAGTTCCATGGCCTTTCTATATGCTGCTTCCGCCGCCTTTAAGTTACCCAATTTAAAGTTTGCATTCCCCAGCCGGTACCAGGCTTCACTCCACCGGGGCACCAGATTGACCAGTTCTTTCCATATCCCAAGTTCCTCTTTAAGTTTCCCCTGCCTGTTCAAAACGAGCCCCAGATGGTAAAGGGCGGGAGTAAACCCGGGGCGCATGGATAATACTTTTTTGAAAGCGGACTCTTTGGTTGAGTTTGAACTCGCTGCCAGACCAAGGCCAAACCAGTAAATCCAATCCCGGGATTCACTCACCGAGGAAGATCGACCCAGCATATGTATCTTATTTAAATTTTCCTTTAGAAAAACCGACAAGTAAAAGGACGGAATAATGAAACTGATTGCATCCGTGTCTTTAAGCCTTCCTTTCACAAGACCTATCAACTCTCCGTTACTATCAAAAACCGGCCCTCCGCTATTTCCCGGATAAACCGGAAGGTCACACTGGTAAAGAAGAATATCACCAACAACCCTCGGAGATGCGGCTATTCGGCCCTGGGCAAGTGTTCCAATAAGGCCATAGGGACACCCAATAGTGTATATTCGCTGGCCAATGGGGACTTCAATGGATTTGGGTGCACGCAAAGGGATAAAATCGGTCGTCTCTACATGGGTTTCCACCAGAGCCAAGTCGTAAAGGCTACTTATAAACTTTATTCTTCCTTTGAAAACCTTTTTATCAGGCCACTTGACAAAAAGCGTCCTTGCTTCTGATATCTCATGAGCTGTAGTAATAACAAGCCCATCTCCAGATATCACCATACCTGAAGACTGAAATGTCTCCCTATTAGATGATCCATACAAGCATACTGTTGCCTTTTCGTATCTGGACGTAGAAGGCAAATGATGAGCCTTCCCCTCCCTTTTTCTTTCAACCCCTACTGAAAGCTTATTTCTGAGAACACGAACAACCAGTGCCTCTAAAGCCTGTGATTCGTCCCCATTTTTACCACTGACCCTAAACACAGCCCTCGTTGATGATCGGTCACCGCCCAGGAGTTTAAATCTAAAGCTATACCCCTCAATAGTACCAGTGATTGTATCGCTTTTAGCAGACTCCGAACTGATTTTGCCTCCAACTTCTCCTATGGTTCGGATAAATGCACTTCTCACCTTACCCGGAGGATAGCTTAAAGAGATCTCCTTGCCGGAATACTTTTTCTGACCACTGCAGGCGGTAATATTGAAATTGATAAGGAAAAAAGATAGGAGAAACAGATATAGCAGGATCCTTGGATGCGGATTTTGAGGCTTCTCCTTTAACATTAATATTATCCGTGTATAAGCCTTTTCCAGATACTCTTTTTATCTTTCCTTCGAAAGTTTACTTTGCACAAAACCACCGTTATATTATCGCGCCCTCCCCTATTCCTTGCCAGGTTCACCAGATTCTTACAAATTTCATCCAACCCTACGTCCTGATTAAGATACTGTGGAATCTCATGCTCCGGTACTTCTTTGAGCAAACCATCGCTGCACAACAAAAAGACATCTCCATCAGATAACGCTTCACTGACCAGATCCACTTCAAGCTCTTCTTCCTGGCCAACTGCCCGGTAAAGGACATTCCTGAATCGATAGTGTTCCCCTTCTTCTCTTGTTATTAGTCCTTCATCTATATGTTTTTGAACCAATGAATGGTCAACAGTCAGAAGACGCAGTTCGTTATTTCTCCAGATGTATGTTCTGCTATCACCCACATGGCCCAGGTAGAAATACCCGGAATCAAAAGTAAGAACTTCCCCAGTGCATCCCATGCCTTCGTGTTCCGGGAATTCTTTGACGTGTTCGAGAATTCTTAGTTGAGCGTGTTGAAAGACCGTTTCCACGAGGTCCTTGGGAGACTTGCCCTGCCTGACTCCCATTAAAAATACTTCTTCTGCGGAACTTACAAATATACGGCTTGCAATCTCTCCGGCTGCAGCGCCACCCATTCCATCAGCAACCACGTACAGGTTAAGATCATTTTCTACGAGAAACGCGTCTTCATTGCGTTCCCGAACCATTCCACGGTCTGTGAATCCCACTCCCTCGATTTCTATGCTCATGTTCTTCTGCACGCGCTACCAACCGGAAATATTATGTAACTGTCGTAGCTTGATTTTACGTAGTAAGTGAAAAGAGTCAAGTCAAAACACGTTCAAAGAGCTATTAATATTAAGGATAGTGGAAGACTTAGCGGGATGGCAACAAAAATTTGGTAAGCAATATTAGATGGCCTGCCATTGAACATAACTTGACTTTCACCTTACTTTCACCTAAAATGATAAATATAAAAACAAACCATTATTCTGATAACCAGAACAACAAAAGAGGGAACTCATAAGAAAATGACGATTACGACCAATAATGCTGGATTCCTGCCTGCGCAGGAATGGCAGCAGGAGCACAAAGATATGCAGCTTACAGAAAAACAAAGACGCGTTTACCAGTTCTTGGAAAGTTACTTCCATAAACACAAACAATCGCCCACTTATGAAGAGATTAAAACAGCTCTGGGTTTTAAATCTTTGAATGCAGTCTACAAACATCTTAAACAACTGGAAAGCAAAGGATACCTCAAAAGCAGGTGGGGAAACAAAAAAAGATCCCTGGAACTGTTACCTCTGAGAACAAGTGCTGCGAAGATCCCGTTTCTCGGTTACGTTGCTGCAGGCACTCCTATCGAACCAATAGAAGTACCCGAGTCAATAGATGTACCCGAGAGTCTGCTTTCCGGGGAAAATAACTTTGCCCTCAGGGTAACGGGTGATTCCATGGTTGATGAAGGAATCCGCGATGGAGATATACTTATCATTAATAAGCAACCCGTTGCCGAAAACGGACAAACGGTGGTAGCTCTTGTTAAGGGAGAGGCCACGGTAAAGAAATTTTACGCCAGAAACGGACATATCGAACTGATACCTGCTAATGAAAAAATGCCACCAATGGTATGTAAACCAGATGAGGTGGAAATAGTCGGAATCGTTATAGGTCTTATCCGTTCATACAGGCAGAAAAAATTATAGACTCAGCTCCTGGGAGACTGCTATGGAAAAAACTATTCTTCATCTCGCCATTGATAATATCTGCCTTGAACTAGAAGCTCTACGAAACCCGCGGCTAAAAAAGAACCCTTTTGTGCTTGCTCCATTAAACAACAGAGCCGTAGTACAGGCTGCTTCTCCCAGGGCATCAGATTGTGGAATTCATCCGGGAATGCCGGTAAGCATCGCGAAAAAACGCTGCAGATCACTCATAGTTGTTCCGCCTGATACTTCTTTTTATTCCACTTATCAAAAAAAGCTCTTTCAACGACTTATGTCTTTTTCTCCGCTGGTGGAAATTAGCAGTTGGGGCAAATTTTATGTAGACTTAACAGGTACCAAAAGACTCCTTGGAGATCCAGTGGATGCTGCATATAAATCCCAGAAACAATTTAAAGAGTTAACAGGACTGGAAGCAAAAGCGGGGGTAGGTACCAACAAACTGGTAAGCCAGATAGCAGCTACTCTCGTTCCGCCTCTCGATGTTTGCGAGGTCTTTCCCGGGAGTGAAAGCCGCTTTATGGCCCCTCTTAATCCGCAAGTTCTGCCCGGCATCGGCCCGGTAACCCGAAAAAGGCTCCAGGAACTCAACATCACTTCCCTGGGCAAACTGGCAAGTGTCCCGAATGAGATACTAAAAGCGGCCCTTGGCCACTCGTCCACATATCTTCGTGATCTGGCTCTGGGAAAAGGAGAAACAGAAGTACATACACCTATCTCAGTCCCGAGGATCTGCGTAAAGTGGCCACTACCTGAGGAATCAAACGACCGGGAAATGCTCCTGGCACATATCATGGGGACGAGTGAAAAACTGGGTTATCAACTCAGAAAAGAAAACAGGATACCTTACAGGATTAGCCTGGAACTGGTATACTCAGATGGGGCCAGAACCCGCGGACAGAAAACCGTATCCGAGGCACTTTTGTACCTCGATCATTTTATCTTCTTGACTCTTAAAGAAATATTTAGGAGGATATGCAAAAGACGGGTACGAGTAAGAGAATTAATCGTTCGGGCAGAGAAATTTTCCACCCCTTTTCGCCAGTTGAGTTTGTTTCCGTGGGATGAAAAAATTTACGAAAAAGAAGAGAAATTAACCAGTGCTCTTGATACCATCCGGAGTCGCTATGGATTTAACAGCATTTACAGAGGCATCAAAATCAACATTCCACGATGCAAATCTAACTAGACAAAAATAAGTATGAAAACTTTTTCCAATCACCTCAAAGTTTCTCTTTTTCCACAATCCATTCTAAAGGACTTTATGCATATATTCCAGAGACTTATAATAAAGAATTAAAACGGTATATTATTTGCTCCAATATAACAACCATGTCAAATCAACGATATTGGAAATTTAATAGAAAATTCGGCTCTTAACGCCTAACATAAAACAAAAAATACATGGATGAATCAAGAACCCCGAAGTTGGGACTCCGGATACTATGGATTGTCTTTCCTTTAATGGCTTTAATAGTTATAGCTGTTTTGCTTACTATACGAGGCCATATTATCTCCAAAAACCCAGTTAAAAAGAACACACCTGCTTCGGTAACGTCGAAAAATAATTCCAAGCCCAGCACGACTCTAACCCTGGATAAAAATTATTTCATCTCCCCTTCAGCTTTGATAAAGGAGCTAAAAAATAATAAACGTCCCGCTATTATTGATATAAGAACCAAAACCAGTTTTCAGAAATATAGAATACCTGGTTCCATAAACATACCTCTCTACACTTTGAAAACCAAAACCTACCTGAAATCCCAAAAAGTGATACTGGTGGACGAAGGATATAATTGTCATAAACTGCTTCAAAGATGTATTGAATTGCGCCGCATTGGATTCAATATTTCAATATTGAAAGGCGGTCTCAACCTCTGGAGAAAGAAAGGGGGAGATCTAATCGGAGATGCCTTTGCAATGGCAAAACTAGATGAAATTCCGCCGCGTGCCTTCGTGGCTGAAAAAAATCAGGGAAAATGGATTCTCATCGACATCTCAGACAAGATCACCAGTGATACATACGGTACTTTAGAAAACGCAATAAATATTCCCTATTCCAAGAACTCTAAAGAGTCTCTCACGAATCTGGAAACCCCGATAAATAAACACAGCAAATCGCCTGAAACCAGATTTTTAATATTTGATAACAACGGAGAGAGCTACCATGCAGTAAAGAAATACCTTGCTAAAACAAATGCAGACAGTGTGTTCTTCCTGAGAGGTGGTTTCTCCAATTATAAGTCATTTCTCGAAACCCGTAATGCCATGCTGCACCCAGGCAAAAAACAAATATTAGTGGAAAAAGGTTGTAGTACTTGTCCATGAATAAGAAAAAAAACATATCGATACCACTGGCTCTGATGCTGCTATGCGTTACCTGGGTCAGCACAACTGGAATAGCTGTGAAAAATGCTTGTGGAGAAAAATCAACACCACCTCGTGCAGCACCGGGAGAAACTGTCAGGAAAACAATCCTTTACTCATATACCTTGCAAAATAAGACACCCTTCTCACAAAAAGAGGTAATTTTCGCTACGTATGCTCCGGTTTTGAAAACTTCCTACCAGGAATGCATCAAAGTAAGAGCATCAGATGATTTTGAATTGTCGAGAGATGAACTGGGTAATCAAATAATAAAATTCAGAATTGGCAACCTTCCTCCGTATGCAACCAAAATCATAACAATAAATGTAACTGTCAATTTCCATCAGCATCCGTCACTGGTATTTGATCATACAGATTCTCAATTCCTGGTAAGTGAACCATTTGTAGAAAGTAACAAACCGGAAATTGTTTCTCTCGCCAGAAAACTGAAAGGTAAAACATCTTTTGATACAGCCAGTAAGATTTACATTTGGATAAGCAAGAACATCAAATATGCAGGGTACACCAGGTTCGAAAGAGGGGCACTCTATTGCTTGAAACATAAAAGAGGAGACTGCACCGAATTTGCGGATCTGTTTGTGGCTCTGGCCAGAGCCAACAACATACCGGCTCGCAGAATGGCTGGGTACATCTGCAAAGAAGGCCCATCGATTAGAACAGCAGGATATCATAATTGGGCAGAGTTCTATGACCAAAATAAATGGCACATCGCAGATTCAACGAGGAAAGTATTTGAGGAGGTAAAGGCAGGGTTCTATCTAGCAACCCGCATTATTTCCCCAACCGACAGAAGTGTATGCAAGTTTGAAAGATTCAACATCAATAATAAAGAGATAAAAGTAAAGATGAATTAAATGAGATCATTGTTCGATTTAATCTAAACCTGGGATTTTGCTTAAGCTGTTAACAACAAGTCCCGCTCTTGAATAATAATAGGGAGGATATGTAATGAGGAGGTTCCGTCAGGGAAGTCTATTGTTTCTCCTGTGCAGCATTTTTTTATTCCTATCAATATCATCTGCCTTGGCCATCACAACATCTGGTTCTCTCACAGAAGATGAGACATGGTCGGGAACCGTCAACCTGACAGGCGACGTGACGGTTCCTGTTGGAATAACTTTAACCATAGAAGCTGGTACCACTGTCATTTTTCCTGCTCGCAGCGATGACACGAGCGGAGGCGAGGATTCGAACGTTACGGAACTCATAATAAACGGATCACTCGTAGCCATAGGCAGTGCAGATAACAAGATAACATTTGCTTCTGGTGGATCCATTCCTACCAGCGGCGACTGGGGCGGTATAAAGTGGAATGTAGGACTGGGCGTCAAAACATTTGACCTCGAATATTGCACGATAGAATATCCTTCAACCGCGGTTAAATGGCATGTGAACGCCGGTATCCAGAGCGGAACAATAAGCAATTGCGAGATTAAATATACCACTGATTACGGCATCTACATTTATGGTGAAGCGAACGCTGACATAACCGCGAACGTAACGAATAACAGCCTGAGCAACATAGGTGGGCACGGAATTTACGGTTATGCGACAGGAAGCGGGACAAGCATCACGGGTTCTTTTAGCAACAACACGGTAAGCGATTGCGGCTCCTTTGGAATAGTACTCGTAGCATATGACTCGGCAACGGGCAACGTGGATATCACGAACAACCAGATAACAGATATTGATGATTCGGCCATCTATGAGAAAGCCTACAACCCCAGCTCTGTCACCGGCAAGATAGAAGGAAACACCATTTCTAACGCCGGAAGAGATACCGGTTCAAGTTACAGGTACGGAATCTGGGTATATGCCGACAACCACGGAACCACTGATATTGATGTAAACAACAATACCGTCACCAACACCGGCACTTACGGGATATATGTAT
>QMLL01000030.1 GCA_003646715.1 Deltaproteobacteria bacterium | reverse complement strand
CCCTGGCCATCTACCAGTGGATATCGAAGACTAAAATCCTGTGCCATCCGGACCAAAGCATCATAAACTGCAGCATCACCATGGGGATGATACTTACCTATAACATCACCAACTATTCTAGCTGATTTTTTATAAGGCTTGTTATAATCATTCTTGAGCTCGTACATCGAATAGAGAATGCGTCTGTGAACCGGTTTAAGACCATCCCGAACGTCAGGCAGCGCTCTGCCTATGATTACGCTCATGGCGTAATCCAGGTAAGACTGCTTAATTTCTTCCTCTATGCTTATCTTTGCAACTTGTGCTTGCGCCATTTCACCACCAACCTGAATTTGCTAAATGTCCAGTTCGCGAACTTCAAGGGCATTACTCTGGATGAAATCCCTCCTGGGTTCTACTTTATCACCCATAAGTATTGTAAATATCTCGTCAGCTGCTATCGCGTCTTCAACTCTTATTTGAAGTAGTGATCTGTTTTCCGGGTTCATAGTGGTTTGCCACAACTGTTCAGGATTCATCTCTCCAAGTCCTTTGTATCTCTGTATGGAAATCCCTTTCTGTCCTTCCGCAAAAATTATATCCAGCAACTCACTGGGGGATTCTACCGTTCGACTATCCTCACCGTTGAACAGGGTAATGTCTTCAATGAAAAGCGGGCGAATGTCATCAAATACTTTTTGAGCTGACCTGAAATCGGATCTCGAGAAAAATTTTCTATCTATGTCCAAGACCTTCTTGATGTGATTATTGGATACCCAAACAACAAGTTTATACTCTTCCTTCTCACTGTCGTAGTCTTTTTTGGCCTCAATTCCTGCTTCATTGAGCTTCTTGGAAAGACGGTCGACCCAACTGAAATCGTCCGCTGAAATATTTTCCGATCTGTACAAATAAAAGAGAATCCTTAGCAGTCGCTCATCGACACCTTCTCTGGAAAATTTTTCTGTATATTCCTTGTAAGCACTGATACACTCAAGCAAATTAAGCAAATCTTTACCTTCATAAATTTTGCCGTCAACTTCGACTCTCTTCCCTTTTACCGCTCTTTTCAAGATGTAACGTTGCAAGCTCTTCTCATCCTTCAAATATTTTTCTTTCTTCCCTATGCTCACCCTGAAAAGTGGAGGTTGAGCAATGTAAAGATATCCATTTTCAATAATTTCCGGCATCTGCCTGTAAAAGAAAGTCAGCAGCAAAGTACGTATATGTGATCCATCCACGTCAGCGTCAGTCATGATAATAATCTTATGATACCTCAGCTTGTTCAGATCGTACTCTCCCTCACCTATTCCTGCACCCAAGGCAGTTATCATTGTTCTGATTTCTTGATTTTCGAGCATCTTGTCGAAGCGAGCTTTTTCAACATTCAGAATTTTTCCCCTTAGTGGCAGAATCGCCTGAAACTTTCGGTCCCTACCCTGCTTAGCCGATCCCCCTGCAGAATCTCCCTCAACTATGAAAAGTTCACTTTTCGAAGGATCCCTTTCCTGACAGTCCGCAAGCTTACCCGGTAAGGAGTGATCACTTAAAAGTCCTTTTCTTCTAGTGAGTTCTCTTGCTTTTCTTGCTGCGTCCCTTGCTCTCGACGCCTCAATTACTTTGGTAAGAATTTTCTTAGCAACATCCGGTGTCTCCTCAAGAAACGTACTCACTTCTTCGTAGACCAGTGTTTCTACGAATCTCTTTACTTCACTGTTTCCCAATTTAGACTTTGTTTGTCCTTCGAATTGTGGACTAGTCAGCTTGACACTGATAATGGCCGCGAGTCCTTCCCTGGTATCGTCTCCGGTTAGCTTTTCACCATTTCCTTTGATCAAATCGTTCTTGATAGCGTACTGTTTTATCGCCCGTGTCAATCCAGTCTTAAAACCTGATAAATGTGTTCCACCTTCCTTTGTATTTATGTTATTGGCAAATGAGAATATCTTTTCGCTATATGAATCGTTATATTGAAACGCAATCTCCACTGACATGTTGTCTTTTTCTCTACTGAGATAGATTACGGTTGGATGAATTGGATTCTTATTCTTATTTATGTATTCAACGAAAGATTTAATTCCACCCTCATAATGGAAGGTCTTACTCTTATCAGTTCTCTCATCTTCAATCGTTATCTTAATACCTTTATTCAAGAAAGAAAGCTCTCTTAAACGCGCTGCGAGCTTGTCATAATCCAACTCTACTGTTTCAAATATCTCACTGTCAGGCTTAAAAGTAACTTTAGTTCCATGTCTTTGAGTTTCACCTATAATCCTCAGAGGTGTTTTGGTAACACCCTTCTCATATCGTTGATGATAGATCTTTCCATCTCGCCTGATTTCAACTTCAAGAAATTCACTCAGAGCGTTCACCACGGAAACACCGACTCCGTGAAGTCCTCCAGATATCTTGTAGGATTTATTATCAAACTTTCCCCCAGAGTGAAGCTTCGTCATTACAACTTCCACAGCGGGCAAGTTTTCCTTCTCATGCATATCAACAGGGATACCCCTCCCGTTATCCTCCACAGTTACCGTACCGTCAGCATTGATTCTTACAAGAACTTCAGTACAGTAGCCAGCCAAAGCCTCATCAATACTGTTATCAACTACCTCGTAAACGAGGTGGTGAAGTCCTTCAATACTGACATTTCCGATATACATCGACGGGCGCTTTCGTACGGCGGAAAGCCCCTCCAATATTTTTATGTGACTGGCGTCGTAATTCTTGTTATCATTATTGTTGTTATTATTAACTTCGTTCACTTTTTCAGGCGTGTTCATCATTACCGTCATATGAATAATCTCTCTTACCTTAAATTTTTTCTCTTATTTTCTCCCTTTTAAGCTCACTTATTTAAAACATTTCATTATAGCATATTTTTATGTGTTATGAAAGTTATTTCTATTTAAAACGCTTAAAAAATTATTTTTATTCGCTTGCGATTTCTTCTTCATCTTCGCTGATTAATATCAGTGGCATCAGCACACTTATGTAGCCCTCGTCCTCTTTGCCAGTAAAAATAAAAGGGGCCTTTTCTCTGATAACACCAATATTAATGGTTTCTGATTCCATATTGGAAAGTGCTTCTATCAAATACCTGATGTTGAACGCAAAATTCATATTTGGCCCGGAATAGTTGACCTCGAGATCCTCTTCAGCTGTACCCACTCCCGGGTTGTTGACTGAAAAACTAATTTGAGACTCCGTCAGATTAACAAGAACATGCCTATAATCTTCCGATGTCATAATGGCAATTCTTTTAAAAACCTCAATCAAGGTCTCTCTTCTCGCCTGTAAGTTATAAGGAGTATTTGTTAACATCTTCACATCTATCCGCGGAATTTCAAAATTAAGTAGCCTTATTGTGAGGCTGCATGACGCTTTTCTGACAACAAGAAAATTTTCTAATGCTCCAAGATTAAAAACATCTGAGTCCTGTAATACATTCGACAACTCTTGGGCACTTCTCTTAGGTAAAACTATACCTGAACTTAGGTTGGCAGTTTCTAGACCATCAAATTCTTGTTCAATTCTAACCATTCGGTGAACATCCACGGAAAACATCTCAATGCTATTTTTTCCATTGTTACTTCCTTCTGCTTCGGATTGATCTCCTTCCTTAATTATCAAGCCCGTTATGTTCGATCGTGTTCGTCGGGTAGGTACAGAAAAAAGGACTTTATCTACCATCTTTTTAAAAATTGAGGCGTCTAGCTGAGTGAGTTCGTGATCATCAAAGAAGGGTGTGGGGGGAAAATCCTCGGGAGCTCTCGTAGGCAGTCTAAAAATTGATCTTCCTCCTTCCACAACAAGGGTATTTTCTCCAGGAATCATTCTAATCGAGATTTCATCCGTGGTTAGTCCTCTTATAACTTCCATCAGTTTTTTTGAATTGACGGCAATTGTTCCTTTATCTTTGATTTTTGCAGAACAATAATCGCGAAAGTTTGTTTCAAGATCAGTTGCAATAATTTCGAGCTCTTTGTCATGTGTTCTGAGTAGTACACAATTTGTAATATCGAGTGTTGTCTTTTTTTCATGCACATATTGTGTTCTGAGCAACTTTCTCAAGAATTCGTTTTTCTCTACCACAAGATTCATTTTTTACCTCTTACACCTATTTTGTTCTTGTTTTTTATCTAGTATAGTTTTCTATTTGAATTTTCATACTTAATAAAATATGATCGTTGAATTGTTTAATTTTAGCCTAACATAGCGGTATAACGAAATAAGTTATGGACACATTATTGTTTCGAATTGTTCATCAACTGAGACAAAAAACAAAAAAACACTAAAAGTTCTGGAATTCGTCAAATTCGTAGAAAAACTCTGTTAATTCAGGTTGAGTTTTTGTGTAGTTTCATATAGATTTTGAAACCTCAAAATCTTACGTAAATTAGCAGATTTTTGGAAGAAACACAAAGGAAAACCTGGATTTCTTCTTAATTTCTCTAAGCGTTGAAAATATTTTTCAGAGATCTGCTTTTTCTGGGGGTATTCCAAGGATAAGCAGTGGCAGAAAAGGCGAGAAATCTGCACATATTGGCCATTTTCAAAAAAAGCCTAGAGGGACAAATTTTAGTTTGACTTGCCTTTGTTCATGTGGTAGGTTGCATGTGATAATTTACACGATCTTCCCTGAAGATCTATGACTCCAATTTGAGACTTTAATGAAAAAAGAGACTAAAAAGGCCATAAAGCTTATAGGTCTTGCCAGTTCTATTGGTTTTAGTGTAGCATTTGCAATATTTATCGGAGTTGCGCTTGGTTTTTGGTTAGACTCGAAATTTTCAACATGGCCTTGGCTGACTCTGGTATTTACAATCTTTGGAATTATAGCTGGTTTTAGAAATTATTTCAGATACATGAAAAAGCAGGAGAGGGATCAACGGAGCGAGTAATTCAGCTCCAAAGCCCGAATGGAAATCCTTGAAGGTGAAAAATTACTCAAGCGAGTTGAGCTTCTCACGAGAATTATTTTTGTTGTTTTGGTTTTATTGGGGCTTTTAATAGGGAACTTTCGAATTGCTTTAAGTATCTTTTTCGGGGGAGTTCTCATAGTTGCCAACTTCGAGCTTTTAAAAAGGCAACTTACAAAAGCATTGAGCAGAAAAGGACAGGTTCCATCTAAGGTAGGTCTGTTCATTAAATATTATGCTAGGTTTTTGATTCTGGCTGTTATAGTTTTGATTCTTATAAAGAAAAATCTGGTTCACCCCATCTGGTTGCTTGTAGGGTTATCCTCGGTGATGCTCGGTATAATGGGTGTTGCTGTTAGCGAGTTTGTTAAAATTTTCTTAAAAGGAGAAGGATAAGCCATGGAACATCCACTGTTATTTTTAAACCTGCTATTCTCAAAACTGGGTCTTCCAATTGTTCACAGCCCCGAGGAGGCTCATACCATAGCAGAGTATCTCCTCTTGCCGCACGTGACCTATACATGGGTTGTGATGATCTTTCTCATTGTAAGTGCAAAACTGCTTGTCCGGAAAGTTCAAATGGTTCCCGAGTCCGGAGGCCAGAACTTTTTTGAAGTACTGATCTCGGGGATTGAAGAGTTTATGGTTGATATTACTGGTGAACCCGGCAGACAGTACTTTCCACTGGTCTGTACTCTGGCTTTCTTTATTTTGGTTTCTAACTATATGGGTATGATACCAGGGTTTTTTGGACCAACCTCAAATATAAATACAACGGTTGGATGCGCACTTATCGCAGTTATTTATACTCATGTTATTGGCGTTAAATTCCATGGCGCAAAGTACATTAAGCATTTTCTGGGACCAATCTGGTGGTTGGCTCCGCTAATTTTTCCAATTGAGCTTATTGGACATACTGCAAGGGTATTGAGCCTTTCAATACGTCTGTTCGGAAATATATTCGGTGAAGAACTTGTTTTGGCTATTCTATTTTTCCTTGCAGGGCTTTACCTGGCACCACTGCCAATTATGTTTCTCGGATTATTCACAGGCTTCGTACAGGCTTTTATCTTTGTACTGTTAACCATGATGTATTTTGCTGGTGCTATTGAAGAAGCTCACTAATGTAATAAATGGCTTTTGGGAAGAGGGCCAAATAAACTACTAATTTTAAAGGAGGGTTTGTTATGTCTCGTAAGGTGTTTTTCCTAACTTCAATCATGGTTCTTGGGTGTGCAGCCATTGCACTGGCTGCTGAACCGACCACGGCGGAAAAAGTAACAGGACTTAACTTTTTCGTTTACTCCGCCGTAGCTGCTGCGTTCTCCATAGCATTTGCAGCATTTGGTTGTGGACTCGGCCAGGGAATCTCCATTAAGAGTTCCGTGGAAGGTATTGCCAGAAATCCTGAAGCATCTGGTAAGATCACAGTTACCATGATGATTGGTCTGGCTATGATTGAGTCTCTTTGTATTTACGCTCTGGTTATTTGTCTGATTCTTATCTACGCAAATCCTGTATCAAAACTGATTCAGGGATTTGTTGGTTTGGCAGCGGGTCACTAAAGACTAAGTGAACCATGGTTAACCAAAAAACTGGTTAACCATGGTTCTTTAAGGCAAACCCATGTGCAGTTTGCCTTTTTTAGTAGTTATTAAAGTGAATTAAATCACATAGAGGGGTTTTTTTCGGAAAGCTGGCTTATGAAGTTTCCTAAGATACCAATGGCGGCAATTAACCGCCTGTCAATATACATAAGAGCTTTGGAAGAACTCGAAGAACAGGGTACCAAGGTAATTTCTTCTGAAAGACTGGCTAAGCAATGTGGCGTTAATCCCGCTCAGATTAGAAAAGATCTGGCATATTTCGGGGAGTTTGGAGTAAGAGGGGTCGGTTATCGAATAGAAGATCTTATCAGGGAGATAAAAGAAATACTGGGATTGGACCGAACGTGGAATATTGCCATGATAGGTGTAGGAAATCTGGGTTCGGCACTCATTAGGCACGGAAACTTCATTAAGCACGGTTATGTCTTCGCTGCTGCTTTTGACATTGATCCTCACAAGATTGGTAAGCGGTTGCCTAACGGTTTGGTCATTCATCACATTGACGATCTGGAGAAGGTGGTAAAGGAATGTGACATACACATTGGTGTGATTGCTACTCCTGCATCTGCTGCTCAAAGTGTTGCAAATCAGCTCATAATAGCCGGTGTAAACGGCATTCTAAATTTTGCTCCTGCCCAGATTCAAGTGCCCGAATGCTGTCATGTTGAAAATGTCGATTTTACTATAAAGCTTGATAGCATAGCGTATCATTTATCCACCTCTGGTACTTAAAGGGCTCAAGAGAAAATTAGCTTTTTGAGGTATCGTCCGGTGAGGGAGAGCTCATTTTGGGCTATTACTTCAGGCTCTCCTTGCGCTACTACTGTTCCTCCCTCATCTCCTCCTCCAGGTCCCAGATCAATGACCCAGTCAGCAGAAGAAACAAAATCCATATTATGTTCGATAATGACTACCGTATTTCCTCGATCAACAAGCATATGCAGCGTTTGGAGAAGCCTGTTTATGTCGTCAAGGTGGAGCCCGGTGGTGGGTTCGTCGAGGAGAAAGAGTATGCTGCTTCCGCTTCTTCTGGTAAGTTCCTTTGCAAGTTTAACACGCTGGGATTCTCCGGTTGATAGAGTATTTGCGGGTTGACCGAGCTTGATGTAGCCAAGTCCCACATCTTTTAGAAGTTGCAGTTTCAACTGAAAGGATGGAATATTGGCGAAATGTTCCAGCGCTTGATTTACCGTCAAATCCAGTATCTCAGCAATATTCTTCCCCTTATAGCGTATCTCTAGTGTTTCTTTGTTGTATCTTTTACCTTCGCAAGATGGGCAGGTTACATAAATGTCCGGCAAAAAATGCATCTGAATTTTTAGCTGGCCATCCCCCTTACATGTTTCGCAACGACCACCCTTGACATTGAAAGAAAATCTGCTGGCGCTGTATCCCCTGGTTCTGGATTCGGGAAGCCGGGCTAATAGAGATCGAATTTGGCTAAAGAGACCAATGTAGGTTGCAGGATTCGATCTTGGAGATTTTCCGATAGGTCCCTGACTTATGTGAATAACACCATGTAATTTTTCCCATCCTTCCAGACTCTCAAATTGCCCATGTTGAATGTTCTTCTGACCGTACAAGAATCGTTTAAGGCTCTTG
The DNA here is from genome assembly GCA_003646715.1 of Deltaproteobacteria bacterium. Lineage (GTDB taxonomy): Bacteria > Desulfobacterota > Syntrophobacteria > B119-G9 > B119-G9 > B119-G9. The sequence goes on along the minus strand of QMLL01000030.1, from coordinate 2,413 downwards.
TAAAGGGTATGAAAAAGAAGGGTGCTTTTTCCTGAACCAGATACTCCTGTGATACATGTGAAGACTCCAAGAGGAATATCAACGTCTATGTTTTTGAGATTGAAACTGGATGCACCTCTTAATTTTAAAAAGCCCTGAGTTGGCTTTCTTCTCTTTCTTGTTGAATATACCTTTAGGGAACCCTTTAAGTATTTTCCGGTTAGGGATTGCTTGTTTTTAAGTAGGTCTCCTGGGGAACCGGTGAATATGATTTCTCCTCCACGCACGCCGGCGGCAGGTCCAATGTCAACAACATAATCTGCACTCATAATTGTTTCGCGGTCATGCTCAACAACTATTACCGTGTTTCCGATATCTCGAAGCGACAGTATTGTTTCCAGAAGACGGTGTTGATCGTATGGATGAAGCCCTACTGTTGGTTCATCCAAAATATATGTGACTCCCACAAGCTTCGATCCAATCTGGTTCGCTAATCTTATCCTTTGAGTTTCTCCTCCGGATAATGTGTTTGCAGGTCTATCCAGAGTGATGTAATGAAGTCCAATTTTCAATAAAAGTTCCAGCCGGGTTAAAATCTCGGAGGTGATTCTGACGGCTACAGGATTCTCCTCTGTTGATGAAGCAACACTCTTAAACCACTCGTGTGCTTCCTTTACAGACATGGTGGATATGTCTGATATGGTTAACCCGTGGTAAGTAAAAGACAGCGCTTCTTTCTTGAGTCTTGTACCGTTACACAGCGAGCAGGGATTTTTCCTGATGTATTGTTCAAGTTCCTTTTTTTCTTCCAGTGTTTTAGCTTCTTTCAACTTCTGTTTAAAAAAAGGTATTATGCCCGGGAACTTCCTCCTGTGAACGAAACGCCTGTTTCCTCGATAGTGAAAAAAAGGTATTTCTTCATTTCCAGATCCGAAAAGGAGAGCTTCTTTCGCCCTTTTAGGGAGATCTTTAAAAGGGAGATCAATATCAAACTTGTAGTGTCTTGCCAGTGATTCCAGCTGTTCATAAAAAGTAACGGAATTTTTCTTTTCCCAGGGAAGAATGGCTCCTTCCCTAATGGAAAGCTCGGGGTTCGAAATTATAAGTTCTGGGTCAAAGGATTCTTCAAAACCAAGGCCATCACATCGCGGACATGCTCCTTCAGGGTTGTTAAAAGAAAAGAGTCTAGGTGATGGTTCAGGAAGTTTTATGCCGCAAAGATCGCAAGCATATTTTTCTGTAAAAAGCAACTCTTTATCCGGAGGCTCAAAAATAACGAGCTTGCCCTCCCCTATCCTATATGCGAGTTCCACCGAGTCTGTGATTCTTGAGCGTTTTTCTGGATCAACAACCAGCCTGTCAATTACAATTTCAAGTCTACCTACGGTATCCGGAACATGATTTAATATTTCATGAATTTCGTAAATCTTCCCATCCAGACGGATTCTGATAAACCCTTCTCTTTCCAATTTTTGTAGCACTTTCTTTATGTTTTTCGAATCAACTCTCACCGGAGAAAGGACCATAACTTTCGCGCCAAGATGATTTTTTAAAAGTTCGTTTACCGTATCTTCTGCGTAGCTTATTCTTATTTCTCGTCTGCATGCAGGGCAATGAGCTTTGCCGAGTCTGGAAAATAGCAGTCTCAAGAAGTCGTATATTTCCGTGATGGTTCCAACTGTTGATCTGGGGTTTGTGGCAATTTGCTTGTTTTCTATGGCTATGGTGGGGCTTAACCCCTCAACAAGATCAACGTCTGGCTTATCCAGCTGTTCAATGAATTGACGGGCGTACGTGGAAAGAGACTCAATATATCTTCGCTGTCCTTCGGCATAAAGTATATCGAAAGCAAGAGACGATTTCCCGGATCCACTTGGGCCGGTGATCACTGTAAATGTATTATGAGGAATTTTAAGATCAATATTTTTAAGATTGTGCTGCCTTGCCCCTTTAACAACAATATATTTTCTGCCGTCCGTCGAGTATTCTCTAGCCATCGCAAACAGGGTCTTTCATCTTTTTGTCTTTATATCTGCTAAGGGCCATTTTTGTGGCAAGACGCAGTGCCGCTATAAAGCTTCTGGGATCTGCTATTCCCTTGCCAGCTATGTCGTATGCTGTCCCATGGTCTACTGATGTTCGTATGATTGGCAGTCCGAGGGTTACGTTTACTGCATCAAAAAAGTGTACCAGTTTCAGCGGTATTAAGCCCTGATCATGATACATACTGATTACTGCGTCAAATTTTCCGTGATAAGCGTGGTGATACACAGTATCCGGTGCAAAAGGACCGAATACGTCTATACCTTTTTCTGATGCTTTTTCGATTGCCGGAGCAATTATTTCTGTTTCTTCTGTACCGAATTTGCCATCTTCCCCGGCATGAGGATTCAAGCCTGCCACCGCCAGTCGAGGTTTCTCTATCCCGAAATCT
>QMLL01000029.1 GCA_003646715.1 Deltaproteobacteria bacterium | reverse complement strand
TTTATGGCACACCTGGATGCCCACATTGTTGGGATTCAGGTAATGTGGAGGTTGCTAAAAACGGATATTAAGGAGAGACAAAATGGAAGCTGAAAAGCATGGTGCATTAACTGCAGGATTGTGTGATGAACCTGTAAAGGTTACGAATCCGGTTAAGATTCAAGATTTGACGTTCCGTGATGGTCACCAGTCCCTGTTTGCTACCAGGGGACGTACCGAGGACATGATTTCCATTGCGGAAGATATGGATAAGGTTGGATTCTACTCCATGGAAGTCTGGGGTGGTGCCACGTTTGATACGATGCACAGATTTCTGGCGGAAGATCCGTGGGAACGCCCTAAGGTGCTGAAAAAGTACATCAAAAATACTCCCTTTTCAATGCTCCTGAGGGGCCAAAATTTGGTCGGATATCGTAATTACCCCGATGACGTTGTTGAAGCCTTCGTGGAGCAGGCTTGTGAGTATATCGATATATTCCGAGTTTTTGATGCCCTTAACGATTTCCGAAATTTTGAAACCGCTGTTAAAATCATAAAAAAGAACAACAGGCATTTCCAGGGAACAATATGCTATTCTCTCACTCAACCGCGAATGGGCGGGGATGTTTTTAACCTGGATTACTACTTGAAAAAGGCAAAGGATCTGGTTGACATGGGTGCAGATACAATCTGCATCAAAGATATGGCTGGGCTTCTGGCTCCGTATGATGCCTACATATTAATTAAAGCTCTCAAAGAAGAAATCGATACACCAATTCATATCCACAGCCATTTTACTTCCGGTATGGCTGATATGACGTTACTCAAGGCAATTGAAGCAGGAGTTGATATAGTGGATACGTGTCTCGCTCCATGGGCCTACCGCACATCGCATCCAGCAGTAGAACCACTTGTTGTGACTCTAATGGGTACGGACAGAGACCCGGGCTTCGACCTTAAGTTGCTAACCCAGTTGAGCGAATACATAGAAAAGATTTCAGCCAAATATAAGCACCTGCTGGATCCTAAGATGTCCGTAATCGATACCAACGTATTGTTACATCAAACGCCTGGTGGAATGCTTTCCAATCTGGTCAATCAGTTGAGGGAAATGGATGCGCTGGATAAGATTGACGAAGTTTTTGAAATGCTTCCCAAGGTCAGGAAAGATCTGGGACAGGTTCCACTGGTTACACCAACCAGTCAGATTGTCGGGATTCAGACGGTGAATAACGTACTCTTTGATACTCCGGAAGAGTCTTACAAGATGATCACCGCGCAGGTAAAGGACCTATGCTACGGACTGTATGGTAAAACACCGGCACCTATTAACCCTGAGGTTCAGAAAAAAGCGCTCAAAGGCTACCCCAGGGGTGAAACTCCGATAACCTGTAGACCTGCGGATATCCTCGAGCCTGAGCTGGAAAAAGCGAAAGAAGAAAGCGAAGGTCTTGCCAAGGATATTAAAGATGTGTTGATAGTGGCCTTGTATCCCACCACCGGGAAGAGATTTTTGCGCTGGAAGTACGGTCTTGAGGAGATCCCGGATGAGGTAAAACCCAGGACCATGGAAGACGTAAAGAAGGAAGAGGAGATTATTCGAAAAGCAAAGGAGGGACTCTTAGTGGAAAAACCGAAGAAAGAAGCGCCACCTAAAGGGCCAGGGACTAGGACATTTAATGTTTTCGTTGATGGCGAATATTTTGAGGTAGAAGTGGAAGAAGTAGGAGGAGCTCCTGTTGTAACAAGAGTGGCACCGGCAGCGCAACCTCACCCGCCTGTGCCTCCTCAAGCACCGCCACCACCAAGTGTGACGGCTCCGCCGCCACCTCCGCCAGTTACTGCACCTCCTCCACCTGCTGCTGCACCCGCACCAACTGCCGCACCAGCTCCAGCAGCGCCAGCACCGGCACCAGCTGCTGCACCGGCGGTAAGTGAAGGGGGGACTCCCGTGGAAGCACCTATGCCTGGGATGATCATCAGGTACGAGGTTAACGAAGGTGACCAGGTTAACGAAGGTGATGTACTGGTAATTTTGGAAGCAATGAAAATGGAAAACTCTATTACTGCTCCGGTCTCGGGTACCGTTAAGAAAATAAACTTCTCCGGTGGTGATTCGGTCAAGAAGGGTGATGTTTTGCTAGTTATCGGATAAGATGGTTTTGATTGCTGACGTTCACAATAGATTAGCTTTTTGAAAAGGAGTTTGAGATGGCTTTCAAAAGAAATAAGATAACCATAGTAGGAGCAGGTTTTGTTGGTGCTACAGCTGCTCACTGGGCTGCCATCAAGGAACTGGGAGATATTTGTCTCATAGACATTATTGAAGGTATGCCCCAGGGAAAAGCTCTTGATCTGGCAGAAGCAGCCCCTGTAGAAGGATATAATTGCGAGATTATTGGAACCAATAATTATGAAGACACCAAAGATTCGGACATAGTGATAATAACAGCTGGGTTGCCAAGAAAACCCGGAATGAGCAGGGATGATCTTCTGGAAAAGAATACTGCCATTGTTAAAGCTGTGACGGAGCAGATCGCCAAGTATTCACCAAATGCTGTACTGATAGTTGTTTCGAATCCACTCGATGCCATGGTTTACGTTGCTCACAAAGTAAGCGGGTTCCCAACCAACAAAGTGCTTGGAATGGCAGGAGTTCTTGACGCTGCGCGTTTCAGAACTTTCATAGCCATGGAACTTGATGTATCAGTTGAAGATGTAAATGCTTTTGTTCTTGGTGGACATGGGGACAGCATGGTACCATTGCCTCGTTATTCAACTGTGGCGGGGATTCCTCTTCCAGATCTTCTACCACCGGATAAAATTGAAGCTCTCGTGGATAGAACAAGAAAAGGCGGTGGTGAGATAGTTAGCCTGCTTAAGACAGGAAGTGCATTTTTTGCTCCCTCCGCATCCGTTATTGCCATGGCTGAATCCATTTTGAAAGATCAGAAGCGTGTATTTCCGTGTGCTGCCTACTGCGATAAGGAATATGATGTTGGAGGTTATTTTGTGGGAGTACCAGTTAAACTTGGCGGGAATGGAGTGGAGCAGGTGATCGAGATTAAGCTTACCCCTGAGGAGAAAGAAGCGTTTGATAAGTCTGTGGAAGCAGTTCGTCAGCTTGTTAAAAAGATCAATGTTTAGTGAATAGCGATAGTTTTTTGTGTTGATTGATTATTGATTATGAAAGGGCAATGCAATTGCATTGCCCTTTTAGCATGTTTAATTGCTTTTTAGCCACGCCAGGATATCAGTAATAAAATCTTCAATGTCGCCAAGGTTGTTCTTGAAAATTCCGTAGACAATTGAGTCATCTGTCTTTTCGTAATGGAGTAAAACGTTCCTGAACGATGCAATTTTTTCAAGTTTTGGCAACTTTTCTCTTGCAATTACTTGATTTTGCACCAACACTTTGAATACATCCCTGTAGCTACCTGGCTCGCGAAATCCTTCATCGGCGATAATATGTTGCCCAATGTCGATCATGGTTTCTATACTGATTTGCAATAACCGCTCAACGAATCTTTTTGACCGATTATCTGTAATATATTTCTCCCAGTTTATGTCCGTTGCACAGTAAAGTTCCTTCAAGTAGCCCTTTAAAGAAACTACCTTCCTCTCTACAATTTCGTGTTTAACCATCCTCTAACCCATGCTGTTGATAAAGTTTTTTCATAAAGATCCTGTGCAGGTGGAGATAGTCTTCATACATTTTTCTTGAACGTAGAATCCATTTCTTGGTTAATTCAGGGTCGATTTCATAAATAATCTTTCCATCCGTGCGAACTTGGTGCTTCAAGACTTCACTGGCATCATTCAGGATGACGAGATCAACGTCTTTGTCAAGTGCTCTCTCAAGTTCAACTTTCAACTCCAGGTAATCCGGTCTGTTTTCGCAGTCTTCTCGCAACAAAACAGCGACGTCAATATCGCTCCCGCAGCGTGCTTTTCCTTTTGCCTCTGACCCAAAAACATCAACCAATAATGCACGCGGGATGTAAGCGGTTCAGGTATCGAGTGGTTCGCAATATACTCATCATGTTTTTTGATCTGCGGCGATTGAAAATATTTGCCAATTATTTTAACTTAACTGTTCATATCTAATGGTTGACCAGGTAAAATACGTCTATAAATCGCTTCGGTGGAAAAATAGTCATGAAAAAGCAGAAAGCTATCTTGATGGAAAAAGTACAACTTAAGAACGGTTTAACCCTAGAATTCTGGGACGAATCCAAACATCTGGTAGGTGACAGATGGTACGTTGGTGTTAGAGCCATGGTGGCAATAGCAATACCTGACGAAACACCGGATGGTTTTGTAGAAGATCACCTCCAGGTACTGAGAAATAAACTGGGAGATAAAGTATATTTTCAACTTCTTGAGGAGCGGAATTTTATTCCCGAGGAAGAGGTTGAAGAGCTGAAAAAAAGGCTCCGAGACGTTTTCCTGAAAAACTCGCTGACATATCTTTCTCACCCGGATTTTTCCAGAAGGTTCCTGTTGGTAAAATCAGAAGAAGCATACAAGAAGAAACTTATGGGGCCGGAATACCTGGAGAAGTTCCTAGAAGATTTGAAAGGACCACCTTCGAATCAAGGGCGGGCTTAAATCCGGCACACCGAAAATAGTAAACTTATCTGTATCTATCTGATTTTCCTTATTTCTTTCTCGAGCGTGTTGCAAAGGGTCTATCTATCTGGTATGGTTAACATAACAGAGGTGAAAGGTTCTGATCAGTCTGAGATGTCCTCTGAGGATGCTTTTGAAGTCTGGTCAGGTATGATTTCTCTTAAGGAACCTTTGATAAATACGAGGAATTGCTCGGTCGGGATAAGATAAGCGTAAAGTAGAAGCATATTACCTCTCTCGTCATTCCGGCCGAAGCGAAGCAGAGAGCCGGAATCTAGAGATTCTTGTCTGGATGCCGGATCAATGCCTGTCCCTGACTTGATCGGGGATCCGGCATGACAGATTTGGAATCTAGTCTAATTAATCAGAGATTCTTTAAAATTAGTAGGAGCAATTATGAAAAAAATAGTATTACTTTTTACGTTTCTTTTGGTCCTTTCAGGGTGTTACGTACAGTCTCTGAATGTTTTCTACACGAAAGACTTGGTAGTTTCGGCACCTGAAATCCTGGGAGAATGGGATTCGGTTATTCAGCTTGGCAAGGATGTCAGGGGTATGAAAATCCGTCCCTGGAAGTTTGGCGAGAATACCATTGAGACGTATGATGGTGAGAACAAGTTTGGTGAACTCGAAGTGGTATATTTTAAAGTTGGGGAAGATCTTTTTATGGATTTTACCGCTGGAAGGATGACCGAAGATAAACATTACTACCCGAATATCTACTGGGCTGCAGGGGTGTTGCCATGTCATTCTTTGTGCCGCGTAGATATCAAAGGAAACGGATTGATCATAACTCCTCTGGATTATGACTGGTTTGTCGAAAAAATAGAAAAGAATCAGCTTCCTCTAAGATACATTAAGCCAAATTATAGCAGTAGTAATTACGTTTTTATTGCCGATTCAAGTGAGTGGATAAAATTTTTGAAAGAGTATAGTCGTGATACCAGTGCGTTTAATCCCAAACGCAGATTTGTCTTTAAAAGAAAGGGTATTTGAGTTACGGATTTTAGAAACGTGATTCAGAAATACCCATCTAGAGACCCTCATACAGCACAAGATATTGACATAACTAACATTCTTTGGTAGACGAAATTAATTTGAACCTCCCTTATGATTATGAACAGTTAATAAGCAAACAGAGGTACCTTTGGACGAGCGAGAGGTTATAAAGAGAATTGCCCGGAAGGCTAAGGATATCATGATTGATATTTACACGGAAGAGTGGAAGTGTGAGAAAGAGTTTGTGGGGACTCAAGATTAACCAGGTAAATTATAGGGATGATAGTGCAAGAATTTTTCTGTAATCTTCTATAAATATTTCCAAAAGTCTCTCTGACTCTTTTCTTGATGGTGCATTAGAAATAGCCCTGATTCTTGAAGCTACCTTTTTTCTTATACCCTGAGTAGGAAAAGAACTCTGCGCATTTTGTTGCAAATGAAACTGATCCGCCAGAGGTGGACCATGGTATGCTGGGAAAAACTGCTCCAAGTGCCGTTTTTAGTCCTTCGTGTACGTCACTTATAACCAACTTAACTCCATTGGGGGCCTCTTGATGTGAGACTCTTGAAGAAATTTCGCCAATGTACCTCATTTTCTGAAAGCTCAACTGACACTCCCAATACTTCCCTTTTACCATCTGCTCTGACCCCGACTGTAATCAAAACTGCGCAATTTTATCGAGCAGTAGCTCTGACTAATACTTTCTCGCCTTCTCTTACTTTTTCGTACCTGGCATCAAGTATTAAATAGGGATATTCTCCTAATTGACGATTTCGCCCCTGCGATACGTGGCTTCGCCACTACTCGGGACGGCGCACTCATCTAATATTTCATCCAATTCTGCTGCCACCCTACTCACTTGAGAACTACTCACATTGAACCCACACAATTCCTCCGTTCCCTGATCAAGTCAGGGACACATATAGCTGCTACTTTAGGAGTTGAAATACCATGAATATACATCTCTGCTACCGCTAACTTCAATACTCGCTCCGACCGTAATCCTTTCTCTAAACTCCTAGGATAAAATTCCGCTCATTTCGCATGGTAGCACCCCCAAGATAATTGTCTCTCTCCATTCCATCGTCAAATTAATCAGTAACCGTATTGCCTATGCTTTCCCATCGAGGTCATCCTCGGTAACCAGTTCCAATATCTTGTTCAATATGTTATTGTTATCACAAGTCATTGCATCTTCCTTTCTATTTTTTCTTAGGTATCAGAAAGGATAAGCTGTGACCTGCTTTTTTTCAACCAAAATTAATTTTAGAGAAAGAATGTTACACTACTCTCAATTTGCGAGTGAGAGATTTAGTGAAACAAACTACTAGCATTTGTTTCAGTAATCGTGTATAAGGCACAGAAGAGTGTTCTAAAAATGTAACATACAGCAACATTACCACTTCAAACGGAAAAGGAGGTCATGATGAAGCGGAAGGCAACGTATCGGTTACTGGTAACTCGAAGGGAAATGCTCTATGTTCACGATGAATTCGATCACACGCTCATGTTGGTTGAAATGGAAGGGGAACCTATTGAGTATCAGGTAGGTATTGCTGGTAAATTTGTATCTCGCCGAAGCGTAACATTTCACGATCGCGTCCGTGGTACGGGTTCCATGCAGGGCTATGCGGTAACTACTTTTGAAGAAGGTTCCATTTACAGTTCTTTTAAAGGACATCGGGATGCTGAGACCAAGATAACAAAGGGAACCTGGGAAATATACAAGGGAATCGGTAAACTGGCCAGTATAAAGGGAAGTGGCGAGTTTACAGTAAAGCCCGGGGATAAACCAAGAGAATTTATCCTTGAGATCGATGGAGAATACGAACTTTAGAATGCGGGATTTCTCTCGTAGGCTAGTTTGTTTTGAATGAAACACTGAATAGGGTAAGTGTGTGTTCATGCTTACCCTATTTGATTCCGTAATTGGTATATACTGTTAACGTTCAGAACTACATTCCTGGATTTCATTGATTAGTTTGACTGTTTTTGAATACCAGTGATCTGCAGAAATACTTGAATACCTGTTTTTTGCCTGTTCTAAGTAAAGTAGAGCTTTTTCATTCATTCCAAAATTCTTGAAATTCTCGCCCAAAAAAAGATATTCGCGTGCGCTGAAAGGTATTATTCCAAGATTGTTTAGTATATCTATGCCGTCCAAAATCAACGTTTCACCTTTTTCCAGATCAGAGGGTTTCCTGGTGCCAAACCGAATACGGCCTTTGAATGTCATTGAAACCCCTTCCACCCATTTTTCACCCAGTTCCCTGGAAAGATCCAAAGCTCGGTTAATACTGTTGTTTGCTTTTCGCAGTTTATTTAAATCGTAGTAAACCAGACTCAAAAACCAAAAATAAGTGCTTATGTGGTAAGGGATACCGGCCTCTTCTTGAATTTTAAGGCCTTTTTCGATGTATTTTTCCGCCTTTTTAAGATCTCTAACATAATAGTAGCCCATGCCCAGACCGGCCCAAGCAAGCCCCAGGAGAATGATTATTTCGGCTTCATCCAGGTATTTTATACTTTTTTCAAAATGTTCGATAGCGTATTTACCGTCACCTTCTATTACATAGAGATAACCATAAAGGCATTCCACAAGCCCAAGACTGTATATGTTGTTCATTGAAGCTGCAAACCGGAGACCTTTTTCAAATTGTTTTTTGCCTTCTTCAAACCTGCCCAAAAAGGCGAGGCTGTAGCCATAAAATGCGAAAAACGTTGAATAAATGTTGTATCCCCTATCAAAGGTTTCTTCGGTTTTCTTGGTATCCTCTAGCATCAAAATCATCTTGGGTGCAATATCTACAACCTTTTTAAAGTCTCCCGTCCTTACATAGTTACTGCACAGGTCAAAACCGGTGGGTGCCGATATATCCGGGTTTCTCAAGGCAAATGCTTTCTCGAAGCTGGTTTCCGTGTACTGCATTCCCAGATAAGGGTCACCTTTTACGGAGTAGTATAGCCCTATCATGCTGTACAATATTGATAGACTTTTTTCTTCTCCTAGTTCTTTCGAAATTTTTTCGGCTTTTCTCAAAAGTTCAATCGAATCTTCCGGAAACCCAAGGGATATCATTGGCGAGGCTGCCTGAAGCGTAATACTAACCAATTCTTTTTTACTTTGAGGTAGGTTGCTATCCAAAAAAGTTATTGCTTTCCTGTAGAATTTGAAGGCTTCCCAGAGAGAGTGACTTCTCAGTGCTTTATTGCCTGCAAGTTTCAGATATTTAATAGCTTTTGTTTTGTTGCCGCTTTCTGAGTAATGATGGGCAAGCATTTCGTAAAACTCCTCCAACCTATCTCCGTAGATTTCCTCAATAGCCTGCCCAATTTTTTCGTGGATTTCTTTTCTTTTTTTTACCAGGAGGCTTTCGTAGGCAACTTCTTGAATTAGCGCATGCTTGAAGATGTATTCTAGTTCAGGGAAAAGACGTTTTTCGTATATGAATTCGGATTTTTGAAGATATAAGAGATATGATTTTAGTTCATCTCTCATACCTGTTATTTTTTCGAGAACCCTGAAAACAAAATCTCTTCCGATAACTGAAGCCATCTGTATGGTTCTTTTCAGATTATCCTCTAGCCGGTCTATCCTGGACGCAATGATCCCCTGTATGGTATCGGGGATGTTGAACAGGGATTTGTTTTTTTCTAGAAGAAATCTGTTCGCTTGCTTGACTATTGATCCGTTTTCCAAAAGTGTGTGGGTGAATTCTTCGATGAAAAGGGGATTTCCACCTGTTTTACTTAAAATGAATCCAACCAGTTCCGGATCAATCTCTCCGTCTCCAAGAATGGATTCTATGAGTTTGAGGCTACTTACCGAAGACAGATCATCAACCTTGATCCTGGTAACGAAGGCTTTGTCTCTAGATTTAAGCATGTAGCCAGGGCGGTGAAGAAGAAGGAGAAAAATTCTGTTTTTTGGGATCCAATCCATCAAATACTTCAGAAGTTCCTCTGAAGTCTTATCGATCCAATGCAGGTCTTCCACAACGATCACCAAGGTTATCTTTTTGCTAACTGCTCCCAGAAGATCTTTTACAGCTTCGAAGATTCTCTTTCGTCTGTCCCGTGGCTTTATCTGTTTGAAATCGCTGCTGTCTATACCCAGAGAAAACATCTCGTAGATTGCCGGCAGGATCTTTTCCGCGTTGAAATCCAGATTGCTGACATAATCCTTGATTTTCAGGTATATTACATTCCTGTTTTCTCCATCTTTAATTTTGAAAAGCGTTCTTAATATATCCAAAATTGGCAGGTAGGCCATGGATGAACCATAGGGTAAACAACGTCCTTCTAGGTAGAGGTAGTCACCACGTGGAAGGGATTGTCTGAATTCAAATACAAGCCGGGATTTACCGACTCCTACATTACCCACAATTGCTGCTATCTGTCCCCGGGAATTACACGCTTTTTTAAAAAGGTTACCAAGCGTTTGTAGCTCTGCTTCTCTACCCGTAAATTGAGAAAGTCCCTTGGCTAGAGAAACATCGAGCCTTGTGAGGGCCTTTCCGGGGCTCAAGAGCCTGTAAACTTCCGTGGGTTCCGTTTTACCCTTGAAATTTATCAGACCAATGGACTCAAACTCGAAATAATCAGAAGCAATTCTATAAGTGTTTTCGGTAACCAGGATCTGTCCTGGTTTTGCAGCTTCTTCTACCCTTGCTGCCAGATTTGTGGTGTCTCCCAGTGCGGTATAATCCATGCGAAGATCATCCCCTATTGTTCCGACAATAACGAGACCACTATTCAGGCCAATTCTCATCCTGAAATCCAGGCCATATTGTTTCTTGATCTGTTTACTGAAGTTTTTGAGTGCTCTTTGTATTGAAAGAGCGGCAAAGCATGCCTTCTGAGCGTGATCTTCATGAGCCAGGGGGGCTCCAAAAAGGGCCATGATTCCGTCCCCGGTAAATTGATTTATGGTGCCTTCGAACCTGTGTACTTCTTCAAGCAACAGACGAAAACAGGAATCCATGACCTGGTGAACTTCTTCTGGATCAAGCTTTTCGGAAAAAGATGTATAATTTGCAACATCAGCAAAAAGAACGGTCACAAGTTTTCTTTCGCCTTCAATGGCACTCCTGTTAACAAGAATCTTTTCAATCAGGTGAGGCGGGGTATAGGAATGCGGCTTGGAGTAGTCCAGTGTGGACTTAATGTATTTGATGTCTTTCAACCTGGTACCACAATACCCACAGAATTTCCTTCCTCCGGGAACCTTACCTCCGCAGTTTGGGCATGTGAGTTCCAGTTTGTTGCCACACTCTTCGCAGAATGATACGCCATTGCGATTTTCAAATTGGCAAGTGGGGCATTTCAATTTTATCCCTCAGCTTTAAGTATAAATTAAAAACAGGTGGTCAAAAACATCAAGTTTGTATCCCGTAACTTCTCAAATTTGCAACTAACTCTGC
>QMLL01000028.1 GCA_003646715.1 Deltaproteobacteria bacterium | reverse complement strand
TCAATACTGCAAAAATAAAAAAGCAACTTACCAGCAGACAAATTCCCTTATTTTTAGGAACATTCATGCAAACCTCCTCCTTACACATGCCCCCTACCTACTTATTATTGTTCTTCATTTTTTTGTTCCAAAGCTATTCATTGTCACTCTATTCGTTTCCCCTTTTTCCTCTTTAACCGGTTCCGGGACTCTGGGCACAGACAACTCATCAGCTTTCGATCCTAGCTTTGCGTCTTCAACCGTCAAGAAGAATTCTGGATGACCGTGGCATGCATTGCATTCGGCATTCTGCCTGGTTTTTCTTTGAATATTATGAGGAGTGATCGGGGCCCAGGTGTGGAGCTTATCAAAGTTTGGTGAAAGATCGACACCCAGGATAGAAAATGACAAAGGTCGGACCGGTGAGTGGCGGAGCAGCACATACTTGAACTTATTGTTCGGACCGCGGTCAGGATTTAACCCTATTTTGAACATGATCTTTGATTCAGCGAGTGGCACCGGAAGTTTCCCCGACTGCGCCACCAGGACATGACACTCGAAGCAGTTGTGGTAACCGCCACTTGAATGACACACGGCACATGAAAGAGTATCGGGTTTGTGTGCTTTATGCATAGGTACATGATCTTTCCCCTTAGCTGCTTTTTTATGACAATCTTCACACTGCACTGACGGGAGATTGTAAAACCTCGCCTTGTCAGGCTTTTCCATCTCCTGGTGCATCATTTCCCCTTCGTGGCAATCACTGCATATCATCCGGTATTTATAAAAGTGGACGTCAGCCGTGTCTCCAATGTCTGGGACTTCTTCATCACCCACTGAATAGTGCCCGATTTTTCCAGTATATTCCCCGGATGTTCTTGCACCATGACACCCAAAACACGATTTGCCCATGGGGGGCTCTTTGAAAAACTGATGTGCACCCATAAGTCCTCCTTTTGTGGCTTCGGGACGACTTATGTGACAGCTACCGCAACTGGCATGGCAGCTATTACAGTCAATCTTAAATGCAATCATAAGCGGGCTTTTTTCAAGAGGTTGAGGTGAGATATATGCCTGCATTACGTTTCTAATCCCGGCGATGGTGTAATGGATGGATTTATAGTATGTATCGGTTATTTCTTCATGACATTCTTTGCAGACACCCGCCTTGTCGTCGGACGGGTCTTTGACAAGTCCCGTATGTGCCTTTTTCACGTCAAAAACATTATTTCCCTTATGGCAGTACATACAGCCCAGATCACCGTGGTCAGTATTCAGAAAATCAGGATCAACCCAGTACTTATCTCTGCCCGGCAACTCCGGCGCTGCAACACCTCAACCTGCTGCCTCAGGCGCGTGTTTTTTTCGGTTTCTGGCCACTAATCTGTCAATCAGCTTTGCGTCTGTGTGGCATTTCACGCACGCGTCATTTTCTTCTCCATAGACAATAGTTTCGGCAAACAACGACGGGAAGATTAGACAGAAAACAAAAAGGAAGAAAACGTAACAGTTGAAATAAACCGGACGTCTCATTTTTGTTCCCCTTTGTAGTCAAACGATTAAAAGACCAATAGGCAAAAATATCAAGGGTACTACATTAAAGCGCTTGCAGTTCGAAGGTAGCGATTACGATCTCGTTTTTTAAGCTTGCTCTTCTACCACATATCGCGAATCTATACAATCTATTCCTTGAAAACAATGGGTGGGCACCAGCTAAACCTCTATCCATGTAGGTATGTGAGTGAGATATATTACGGTGTGAATATGATGATCGCTAATGCCTTTGGCCGAAGCCAGTAACCGCCTGTACTCAACAAGCTGAGGCTTAAATTTTCCCTTCATTCTTTCTATAAAGTCACCTTTCGTCTCGTTGGTACCTGGCTGGTGAGTTTTATAATCAACAATCCAGTATTTCTTTCCGTCAAAAACAACTCTATCAATCACGCCGCTTGTAATAACATTTTTCTCGGCCATGGACTCAATCCCCAGCTCACTGGCACTCCATTGAAAATCATTCCCGGTAATCCACTTAAAAAAGGGTTCCTCACAGCATCTTCGTAACTCGTCCAGAATCTCACGGGCAACTCCCTTGGCCATTTTATTATTTAGGCCTTGCATAAGTAACAACTGCTCTAAATATCCTGCGCCAGGCAGATCCATTCCATGAGAAAGTTGCTCAATAATCTTGTGGATAACTATGCCTCTGGCCGTGGAAAGAAGTTTATCATATGCCCCCAAATCATCGCCGTGATCATCCAGATAAGGAAGATTTGAAGGATTCCTGATTTTGAAGGGAACTGGCTCGGGAAAGAAATCTTTTGGAACGGGGATTCTATCAATTCCCCTTCTCTGTTTCACGCCGCCAATTTTTACGGATTCCGGATTGATGTATACTTGAGTCCCTCTGTATTCTCCGTCTCCTACGTCCTCGGAAAGTTTTTTTATTCCAATATGATCCAGGACCCATCCAAGCGGACCGTTGGGCAATTTTTTGCCACTCCAAACCCCGGACATGAAAAGTGACTTTTTTGCTCTGGTCACAGCAACATAGAAAAGTCTCCTGGCTTCAGCCATGGTTTTTCGTTTTTCAATCTCAAAAAGAAAATCATAAACGCAATTTTCTCTTTTCACCCGTTTATCCGGGCGCGAAGCCACAACAGGAACACCTTCCAGCGAGACCGACAAATAAGCGGGCTTTTCGCCTCGGCCTGACTGCAGTAGTTGATAATCCATCCAGGGGATAAAGCAGTGATCAAACTCCAATCCTTTGGCCCCATGAACCGTCATCAAAAAAACCGGAGAATCTGCTGTGGTAATATCCTGGGGATCATACAGGCTTTCGAGAAGGAAATCTATCTGTACCAGAGTTTCCTCGGGGCTTCCACCTTCGCAATCACGAAGATGATCAAGAAACTTCAGGCATGCATTGACTCCCGCCAACCCTGATATCGATGCAACTTTCTCGGGGCCCTTTAAATCGGTCCAGGCTTTTCTTACAACTTTGCTCAATTGATCTCTCACAATTCTGGACCTCGTACGAGCCATAGCAGTACGAAATATACGTATGTTTTCGTGTTCCGATTCGAAGTCCTTCAGTTTCTGAAAAATTGTGTTTCCTTCAGCTTCAAGGATATCTTTTATTAGAGAAACCGGCAGCATGAGCCATGGAGAGCGAAGGCAAGCAATCCATGAGAGCTGATCATGCGGTCGTACAATCGCTCTTGCCAGGTTTGCCAGGTGAGCTACTTCAGGAATTTCAGCCAGTTTTAATCCATCCTTCACCTGCAACGGAATGCCGGCTTCTTTAAACGCTTCCAGGTAACAGGCTAAATGAGTTCTTGTAAAAACTAGAACACCGATTGTTTCTCCCGGTTCCAGTATTGCCAACCGTTCCTCCACCTTTCTGGCAAGGTACGTTGCTTCTCTTCGCCTTACCCGGTTTCCTGATTCATCTTCTTGCTTTACGAACAGGGCAAACTCAGGAATACACCTCGAGCCGTCATTATCACAAGCCGGAATTGCATCGATAAATCTTACTTCTTCGTATTCTATCCGGGGTCTGGACATGACAGTTTTACCGAAGAGACTATTTACCCAGGATATCAACCCGGAAGAAGATCGAAAATTTGTCCTAAGCTTGACAGGGACCGGCTTTATCGGTTCCAGTCCATCTCGTTCTATTCCTTTTTCTGCTTTGTAAAAAATGGATACATCTGCTTTTCTGAATCGATAGATGGATTGCTTGGGATCACCCACAAGAAAGAGTGTTCTTCCGTCGCCACTTTCCCAACCGCCTAACAGACGCTGAATTATTCTGTACTCCGTAGAACTGGTATCCTGGAATTCGTCTATCAGTATATGTTTTATAGACCTGTCCCAGAAAAGCAAACTATCAGTAACGCTTTCCACACTCCCGAGAGCTTTCAGTGCCCCCAGTTCCAGATCCACGTAATCAATCACTCCTTTGGAGCGGCAAATCTTTCGGTACATCTTAAGAGCCGCCCACACCACAAGAATCAGGTCCTCTACAGCTTCTACTTCGTCCGCAAACTTTTCCAGATCCGGATAACGTCTAATTTCATTCAGATATTCTACGAATTCATCTCCCAGATTCATGATAGCAGACTTCCAGGTTGTTTTTGAAAAGCCTGCCGGTAAACCTCCATGTCTCGGTCCCCAACTCCTGCGAATTTTGCCAGCATTGGTAAGGAAAATATCAGACAATCGCTGCCAGTGGCTTAAATCCTTCCAGTGCGCTGAAGGGCATTCCCGGGGAACATTCTCAAGACACTTCGCATCATGCTCGGAAAGGTAATCTATGAAATCGTCCCACCGCTTCCCAATTTCACTCTCAGTGATTATTTCTTCCAGCCTTCTCAATTGCATTCGAATAATTTCTGTGATGTTTTCCTGAAATTTTTCCAGGAACTGGTCAGAATCTTCCCCGGTTCCCAGTACGGATAGAAGATCTCCGAGTTGATCTCGTTTGGCTAAAAGACTGGATATCTCGGCAATAAGTGCCTTCACATCCATGTTGTGCATGAGAAGTCTTGATTCAAGAGCAGATCTGGCGGGATCATTTTGGGGGCGGCTTAGCAGATCATTAATCACCTCCCTCGCAGCAATTTCCTGCAAGCGCTCCTGCTCTCGTTCATCCACAAGAACAAGCCCTGGCTCTAGGCCGGATTCCAGTGGAGCCCTGGTGCACACCTGAAGACAGAATCCGTGAATAGTTGTTATCTGTAGATCAGCTCCAGACAGAAGTATCTCTCTGCGAAGCCCGCTATACCTGGAGATGGCTTTTTTACCCTTTTCAATTAACGAATCGGTATATTCATCCCCGGTTTTTTCATTTTCCGCCGCCGCCCTTAAAATTTCCAGGATTCTTCCTTTCATCTCTGCGGCAGCTTTCCTGGTAAACGTCATGGCAAGGATCTCAGAGGGATTTGATACGCCGGAAAGAAGTGTCAAAATCCGTTCGATAATCAGTCCTGTTTTTCCTGCACCCGCCGGAGATTCCACGTGAAAATGAGAGGATATGTCCAGTGCTTTTTTTCTCTCTTCTAAATCGGGTACCTTCGTCACTGCTCAGACACCTCTCTCAAATAAAATCTATTGCAAATCAAATTGTATTTACAAAAACCGCATGGGGAACTATTGGATTGCTCGGGACCTGGAACAGGATCCGCTGCGTATTCACTATTCAAAACAGGCTCTACACGTTCTGCCACCCATTTTTTCCACCGTCCGAAGAAGTTTTCCCACGATTCGTTACGCGGAACATATTCTTTGATCTCAACATCACCCGCTTTTTTCAAAGAGACATAACCACCTGTAATTCCAGTAAACTTGAGCTCATCAACCTCTATCGATACAGGTCTTTTAATGAGGCCATCTTTTATAGCTAACAGGTAGCAGGGAAGTTGAGGCCGGGTCATATACTCAAAAACACTTCTGGCACTCGGAAGCATACCGGTCTTATATTCCAGACAGACTAAAGCCTGATCGTCTTTCTTAACATCAATCCTATCAATTCTACCCCTAAGACTAATTTCCCCCAATTTGAGACCGGAGAAAGGAATTTCTGCAAATTTCCAGGTGTAGCCCTGGGAAAACCGCTCTCTTTCAAGTTCCAGCCACTTCATCAACAAACCTTTCTCTGCTTCAGTCCACCGCCTTAGTTCCAGTTGGTAAAAAGGTGAAGCAGATCTTCCTGCAATCGTTTCTTCTGATACTTTAATTAAAAGTTCTCTGGCACGGTCAGATTCCAGCGGAATATTTTCGTTAATGACTCTTTTTACAAACTTTTCGAGAACTCTGTGGAGCAAAAGCCCTCTCTCCAGAGGAGGGATTCCGATTGTTTCTTCTTCTATTGCTTTTATTCCAAAAATATTTTCGACAAGAAACTTAAACGGACAGGAAAGAATTGTCTCCAGGGCACTTACGCTCAGTTCTTCCAGTTTGATGATTTCGTTTAGCCTGTTTTCAGGAAAAACCCATTCACTTGGTGACATTGCTCCGGTAAGTGCCTGCCGGAATAAGTCCGATCTTACCCACCAGCCCGTGTTGTCTTCCCACAGGTTGTATTGACATTTTTTTTCTTCTCCCTTCCAGAAAGGTGAAACAGGCACAATCTCCGAGTTCATCATCGAATGTCGGGTAATTACTACTTCCGGAGCAGACGCCAGAATCTTGGGAAAAAGTTTTTTTGCGAAGTACCATTGACTCTCGGGATTACAGCCCTGAACATATTTTGCTTCAGATGGTGAAACTAGAGGGATATCTCTTGGCGGTTGAGGGAAACTATTGGCGGTAAGGCCAACTAACCAAATTTTCTCGAAACATAAACCACGGACGTCCAGTGGTCCGAGTAGCTGAATACCAGCTTCTTCGTAACCTACCTGCGAAACTTGAGTCTCCGAAGCTGCCGCTGTGAGCCATGTATAAAACTCTTCCAGGCTAAATTTTGCGTCACCAAGATTCTGAATCAAATCTAACCTTAGTTCGCTATAATGGCGCCAGCTAACCTCGTCGATGTCATCACTCGTAACAGGGAAACCAGTAGCATTCCACAATTCATCCAGCAACCTGAACCATTCTTCACAATTTCCTCTGAAACCTTTGATTCTCTCAAAGTGCTTCGTCCACAAATCTGGCAACACATACTGGGCATACGCCTCTTCGCTGGAAATACTGCTGAAAAAATCGAAAACATACCTGTGAACGTTTCTCGCTCTCAAATCCAGATCTATAAGAGATATTTCGTCCCTCTTCCCCTGCCACAAACCATAATAAGTCGAAAGGAAGATTGAAATAAGGATAGATCTATCCTCCTCTTCCAGCCAGAATCGCAAAGGCAATACCGACGCTTTGAACAGTGCCGTCTCAGAAAGATACCCGGGATATGCTATATTGTAGGCACCGGAATTTTCGATGACTCCTCTTCCTATAATCTCCTCCAGGTACTTTCTGAACACTGGCACCTGATAAGCCGGATCCATCATTACTATTCCGAGGGTGTGCAGAGGATATCTTTCTGACGCTTCCAGGATGTCACTCAAAACCCATCTCGCTTCCTCTTCAGCATCGCCAAATGCTATCCATTCAACACCGGTTGCTTTTTCATGCTCATGTATCTCCCAGGAAACGGTCTCAACTTTTTCAGTAACATAGCTTAACAATTCCTGTTCCGACGGAGACAGGGTATCAAGTAAAACCAGGTGAAGCCTTTTCGGCAAATAACGATCAAGCCCATCGGACATTTTAACAAAGAAAGGTAGCTCTTCCTGATGAATCATGTTCTCCGAATGTATAGAATTCAGGAAGCAAGTGAACACTTGATTTCTCCAACTGTACAATTCTGACTCGTTTTCCGTTTTGTTCCAGTCAATTTTATGTCGAATCAACGTAGAAAGGGATGCATCAAGAGACCTGGCAAGTTTTACGCTTGTGCGCAATGGTTCTGGTGGACGAAAATCAGAAAAAATATCCCCAAAAAGCTTCCACCTGTAGTAGCTTGGAGCAACTAAAGGTACGTCTCTCATTAAGGAAAGTTCCTGAAGCCATGAAGCAAGCGAGTAGACTTTAGGGATTTCCCAACCGCTTTTTCCTTTTTGAATCATCAAGTTACGGTAAAAACGGACTATCAAATGAGCCAGCTTTTTACTGGGAGTAAGTATAAGATCGCCGTCTTTATAACTCTCAGTTAGCCGGTTTATTAGCTGTCTGTTATCTGCGAAGTATTTTTTTATCATTTCAGCAAGATTACGTTATGTTTTCAACTTCTCGTATCTCGCAAATCCAATAGAGGCAGGTTAACTACCTGAATAAATCATCATTTGAGTAATCAAAGCAAGAAAATAAAAAATCTCGCCATACTTCAAAATATTTCTTGCCTCCAACTATGTAAGTGCTGTTGTGATCAGCGCCTTTTACCACGTGAAATTTTTTTGGAGCCCGGGTTTTCTCGAAGAGTTTAGTGGCCATTGAAACGGGAATAGTGAAATCATATTCCCCGTGAATAAAAAGAACTGGATCCTTTATACGATCTATCAGAGATATCGTATCGTATTTTACGGCAGAAACTTTAAGTGGAATTCCGTGAGGGAAATATAGCTGCATCATCTCGTCTGTGGACGTGAAAGCAGCTTCAAGAACCACGCCCAGACACCTGTGCTCGCTGGCAAGGTACGCCGCTAACGCAGTTCCCAGAGAACGACCAAAGAGCAGTATTTGAGTTTGTCTGAACTTTCTTTCTTCTACCAGGTACTTAAAAGCTCCCACTGCATCATAAAATGTACCTTCTTTAGAAATATTTCCCTCGCTAAGTCCATATTCACGATAATCGAATATAAAAATGGGTATTTGAAGGGCTTCTCGCAGTAATTTGAGATTTTCCAGGCGATGGCTTATATTTCCGGCATTTCCGTGAAACCACAGTAGCACCGCTCTGTTATCAGGGGCATGTACAAACCAACCATGAAGACGGACTCCGTCCTGTGCTTCAAAGTAAACATCTTCATACTCATCCATTTCCCAATCTTTTGGTGTAGCTTCCAGGTAAGGATCAGGGAAAAATACAATTCCTTTCTCACTCACTATCCACCCTTTCGTATAAACATCCTGTAAAGTCTAATCCAGTGCACTCATAGAGTCAAATTATGATTTGGTCTTGATATACCACGTTCTCATATAGACAATCCATTTGTAACAACATTCACTGGTACAGATATTGCTCATCAAGTTCATAGCAACTCACTTTTGAGCAAAATAGTCAAAATTATGACATAGTTCAAAAAATAAATTAGACATATGGAGGTTCGTCTCGTTCTACTAGAGAAGAAATGGAACGGAAACAAGTAGCTATCGGCATAGATCTTGGTACAACAACATCACTTGCGGGATGCTTGTTGAAGGGTGTACCTATTATCTTTCCAAATGAGAGAGGAAACTTATTAACTCCATGCATCGTAGCTTTCAGAAGTCGCCAAACTGCATGGGTTGGCGAATTAGCTCGTAACCTGTTGACAAGCAGAAAACGCAATCAGGTAGTTGTTTATCCCATGAGGTATATTGGAACCGAGAAAGTATACGCGATCGGAGACCGGGAATATTCTCCATCAGAGGTGCTGCTGATAATACTTCGTAAGTTGCGAGACATAGCAGCCAAATACCTGAAGATCCGGGGAAACAGGATAAGGAAAGTTATTTTGACAGCACCCGCACATTTTAATGACACTCAGAGACTGGCCATAGTCAGGGCAGGAAAACATGCAGGATTCGATGTTGTAAGATTGGTAAGTGAACCGGTTGCAGCTGCAGCAGCTCACGGATTCTTAAATACGTTCGGGGAAGAACGATTGCTAGTATTTGACCTCGGTGGTTTAACCCTGGATATTACCCTAATCGAAGTTGCAGACGGTTCCTTTTACATCAGAGGCACATCGAGTACAGATCTTGTAGGAGGAATTCGTTTTGATGAAATGCTCGCAAGATTTCTTGCCGGAAAATTCGAAGAAATATGCGGAGCAAATTTCTCAGAAGACACTGTTCTTTATCAGAACCTTCTCCATGTGGCAGAAAAGACAAAAATTGATCTCTCATTTGTGGAAGACACAGAAGTACTCTTCCCCTATCTGCTTTCAGGAAGCAACCCTAAGAAAACATATTTAAACGTCCGGATAAATAGGACTCAATTCGAGAAAATCACCGCCCCTCTCTTCGAACAAATCCGTAAAACCGTCATGGATGCGTTTAAAAGATCTTCCATCGTACCTGGATGGGTGAGCACCGTGATTATGTCCGGAGGTTGTTCCAGGATTCCCAGAATCAAGGACATGCTTCTTGAAATACTTTCTCCCGGAGTACAAGTCGAAAACCACATTCCACCGGAACAAACCGTAGCTATTGGAGCCTCAGTACTTTCAGGAATCATAGATGATCCTGAACGCCTTTCCCAGCTTGAACTGCAGAATATTACATCTTACCATCTTGGTCTGGAAGATAACGACGGCAATATGGTGGTAGTAATACCCAGAGGCAACACTTACCCCTGCGAAGTGACCCGGACCTTTACCACAGCTGAAGACAACGAAGATGAAGCGGTTATACACATTTTGCAATCAAAAGATCCTGAAAATTCCAGATCTTATCAGTCTCTGGGGCAGATCACGCTCGACAAACTTCCTCCGGCCAGAGCCGGTGAGCCAAACATCAAAATTACATTTGCCATAGATGAATATGGAGTTATGAAAGTTTCGGTGAAGCATCCTTTTACGAAAGAAAGCACGGAAACCATCATCAAGACAGGGCAATGGAAAGGGGCATTTACGAAACCCGAAAGACGAGGGACGGGACTCAGGGTTTTGTAGTTTTCGGTATAAATGAAAAATAAATTATAGGAGGATTCATTATGTCTAAGGCTCTTGCACGTCCCGGAAAGAAAACAGGAATAACCGCAAAACTTGATGTTGATGAAAACATGGCTAAGAAACGTGAGCGGGCTAAGAAACTTGCACAGGAAAAGGCTAAGGCCAGGACTCTCGCAAAGCAGCAATCCAACGCAGAACGTCTTGCCGCTGCGGCCGAAGAGCTTTCAGCTGCGGTGGAAGAAGGGAACAATGCTTCCGATCAACTGAGTTCTTTGATGGAATCAGTATCGTACGTATCTCACGAAGTTAACGAACAAACGGCCATCATGCTGGAAGTGGCAAAAAAGGAAAAGGAAGCGGCACAGCAAATCGACGACACCACGGCAGAGTACCTTGAAAACATAGTACAGCTGAAAAAGAATGCTGAGATAACAGGAGAAGCCTTCGAAGAACTGGCTAAAAGCGTTGGAGAATCTACGGAAAAAGTCCTTGATGCCGCTCGCATCGTAGATGATCTTAAAAAGAAGGCAGACAACATTGGTGGCATCGTTCAGGTTGTTACCAAAATCGCAGATCAGACCAACTTACTTGCCTTGAACGCCGCCATAGAAGCTGCCAGAGCAGGAGAACACGGCCGTGGCTTTGCCGTTGTGGCCGATGAAGTACGAACTCTGGCTGAAGTCTCCGAAAACGCAGCACTTCAAATAAAAGAGGTTATCG
>QMLL01000027.1 GCA_003646715.1 Deltaproteobacteria bacterium | reverse complement strand
TGCACCATTGGGCCTTCTCTACCCACTGACCCACCACAACCGATAGATAATCCGGATGCAAGAATCTTAACAAGGCTAACCCGTGGCCTGATTCTTCCTCCTTTTACCGCTACGGCTTCCATAACCTCCGGAACACCATGCCCCTTGGCCTCTCTGGCCCAGTAGTAAATCATGGGTCCGACGATCAGGCCTCCCAGGCCGGGTAAAAGTATCTTCAAATAAAAGGGAACTTCGTGCTGAAATTCCAGAAAATCAGCGGTGTTCTGGTAAAAGAGGTACTGCGCTCCTTTGATAGCAAAACGAAATATCACGGCACCATAGCCGGCCGCAACACCAATAAGGATCGCTATGATGGAAATGAATACATGTTCGTTTATTTCAATTCTGCCGAGCTTTGTCTTAAGACCAAACTCGCTCTCCGGCTTCATTGCTTCTCCGTCATTTATAAATTATTGGAGAATTATGTATCCTTATTATAAAAATAACATACAATCTACAAGTTGAATACGACAAGAATAGCAGAAAAGAGAGCGAATTATAGTGCCTCAACAAGTGCAAACGATTCACTAGCCGACAATCCACACAGCCCGGTCTTCAATGAGCGCCAGCGATTTCAGAGAAACACTTCCCATGACAATGCCTTTTAATCCTGTTCTGCCTTTTCTTCCCAGCACAACGGTGCCGTACCCACCTCTTTTAGCTTCTTCGTAAATATCCTTGGCAATGTTGAAGCTTTTTTTCTTGATCTTCGTTTTTATCCTGGCATATTCCACCCCTGCGTCACTAAATATTTTCTCGGCTCTTGCAAAAGATTCATTCATCTGTCTTTCTTCGTCAGACTGGTAGCACTTTTCCAGCTCATTTATTTCACAGCTAATTCCTTCACCAAGCATCGTTTGCAGTGAAGGTAAGGCACTAAAAAGCGTAAATTGAACTTCAGGGTCATTGCCAAGGATAAAACTTGCATAATCCACCGCCTGTAGAGAATTTTCAGAATCATCCATGGCTATCAGCACCTTTTTAGATTCTATAACATTTCCCACAACAACGGCCGGGATCTCCTTCTGCATCCGAACCAGTTCAATGGAAACACTACCAGCGAACATTTTGGTAAACGCCCCTAGACCTCTTCTGCCCACTACAACAGCATCAAACGAATTCCCTTTCTCTGCTATGCTCAATAAGTCCCGTGCCTTTCCCAATTTCTGGAATTCGGCCTTTACAGTAAACCTGTCCTCTGGAATATTCTTTCTGATCAACACCTCCTTTGCTCTTTCAAAAGCTGCACCGGCTCTCTCCTTGCGTTCTTTTTCCAGGCGCTCCTTCTGCTGATGTAGTTTATGTCTGAGAGATATATCCTGTTCTTTCGGGAGCGCTGGTAACGGATTCATCAAATACAAAATTGTTAGGTGGATATCCTTTCTATTCTGAAACATAAAACCAACGTAATCCACAGCCCTCATTGACCTCTCCGAACCATCAAATCCTACCAGTATTCTCTTTTCCATAGTTTTCTCCTGTCTCATTCCCTATATTTCGCGTGAAAGAGTTACCAAATTTCAACCAACAGAGTTATAATATAAAGCGCGTTAGAAAATAGAACATCATTTCTCAGAGATGCGAGATGTTCTATTATTGCACTTGTATTCCTAGTAGTTTACCTGGAATTTTTCGATTTGGAAAGGACCACTGGAAACAAATTGGATTCTTTCCAACTTTTCCGACATTTTATGACGCAGGTTACAAACAGTAACTGTAGCCGCATTCATCACTTTTTCACTTGACAGAATATGGCAAAGTTAATATAGGTTGCGACAATTCGGAGCAAATTTTAGCTTGCGAGAGTGGCGGAATTGGCAGACGCACTGGACTTAGGATCCAGCGGGTAACCGTGGGGGTTCGAGTCCCCCCTCTCGCACCATTTTTAATAATCTTAGACACTTATAGAGAAAGCGAGGACAATGAAGTTTGAGCTAGAAGAGATCAGCCCAACGGAAAAGAAGATTAATGTCGAAATCCCTCATGAGGAAGTGGAAAAAATCCTGTCTAAGAAATACAAGGAACTCCGCAAGAGGGTGAAAATCAAGGGTTTCAGACCAGGAAAAGCACCCAGGTTCATGCTGGAACGTTTTTATGGCCCCCAGGTAAATCAGGAAACGGTGCAGGAACTCCTCGAAATTAACATTCCCAAGATCCTGGAAGAAAGCGAGATAGAGCCTCTTGTCGAGCTCGAATACGACTTCGAAGAAATTGATTTCAAAGGTCAGAAACCTCTTAAATTCTCTGCCATTGCAGAGGTCAAACCTGAGATAACTATCGAGGATTACAGGGGTATTCCTCTTAAGAAAGAAGTTATTGAAGTTACGGATAGAGAAGTCGAAGAAAAACTGCAAGAACTTCGTGAAAACAATGCCTATCTCGAGACTGTCGAAGAACCGCCTCCCGTCAAGGAAGGTGATTTTGTCGTAATTGACTTTGATACCATGATAGATGGCGAGAAAAAGGACGACCTGTCGGCAGTTGATTTTACCCTTGAGGTCGGGAAAGCTCAGATACACGCAGATTTTGATTCCCAGCTACTGGGCATGAAAGTCGGGGAAACAAGGTCGGTTAAGATCCAGTATTCACCGGAGACACCAAATAAAGAGCTGGCAGGAAAAGAAGTAGAATTCAAGGTAACACTCGAAGAAGTAAAACAGAAGGTACTCCCTGAACTGGATGACGAATTTGCCAGGGATCTTGGTGATTTTTCTTCGCTGGAGGAAATCAAGGAGAAAATCAGAGAGGAACTCCTTAAAATGAAGGAGTCCAGATCAGAAAATATGCTCAGGGAGCAACTTTTTAATGCCCTGTTAGAAAGAACTTCTTTCGAGTTACCCAGGCGCCTGGTTGAACGAGAAATGGCTCTGATGGTAGAGCAGTTTAAGAAACAACTCGAAGCCCGGGGATTGACGTTACCGGATATTCACTCCAGCGAAGATGCTCTTAAAGAACAGTACCGACCCGAAGCAGAAAGAAGGACAAAGCTTGCGCTGATTCTAGGAAAGATAGCAGAACTGGAGGGAATTAGCGGAGATGGTACCGGTAGCGGTGCTGCAACAGAAAAGGTTATAGAAAAACTGATAGAATGGGCTGAAGTTACCGAAGTACCGGAAGGAACTCTGGAAGAAGAACTTAAGAAAGAAGCCGAAGAAAAGGAAATAAATGCAGCTGAGACCAAGGCGGAAGCTGCAGATGCGTCCGAAGACGAGAGCAGTGTTTCGGATGAAACCAAAGAAAATGGAGAACCAAAAAATACCGATGAAACTGGAGAGTGATATGTCTCTTATACCAATCGTTGTTGAACAGAGCGGACGCGGAGAAAGAGCATTTGATATTTATTCCAGGCTCCTCAGGGAACGAATTATTTTCCTGGGAACCACCATTACCGACGAAATTGCAAACCTTATTATAGCTCAGATGATCTTCCTGGAATCGGAAGACCCGGACAAGGATATCCACTTTTATATTAATTCTCCGGGAGGGCTTGTCACAGCAGGTCTGGCCATTTACGATACCATGCAATTTATAAAGCCACCCGTATCAACACTGTGCATGGGACAGGCCGCCAGTATGGGAGCATTGCTTCTGGCTGCGGGGGCCGAAGGCAAGCGATTTGCACTTCCACATTCGAGGATAATGCTTCATCAGCCCATGGGCGGATTTCAAGGACAGGCCACAGATGTGGACATTCAAGCGAAAGAAATTCTGAGGTTGAGAGAAGAACTGAATAAGATTCTCGCACACCATACTAATAAGCCTCTCGACCAGATTGCCAGGGATACGGAGCGTGATTTTTACATGTCCGGTATTCAAGCAATTGAATACGGAATAGTGGATAAGGTTCTTTACCACAGGGAAACGAAAGAAGAAAAAATTAATGCGGGCTAAACATTGGGTAGTCCGGGCTGGTAAAGTGATTTCTGGAATGCCGGGTACAAAACACCCGGCATTTTAGTTGCTCATAAACATTATAGCGGGCTTGAGAACATGGGCAAGGATATTCCCCTGGAAAAACGTATTATACTGGCTCTTGATGTTCCGACAGTCGAGGAAGCCAAGCAAACAGTAAAACAGTTTGAAAATAGAATTAGGTTCTACAAGATTGGACTTCAGCTCTTCCTGGCAGGCTGGTTTAACATAGTAGACTGGATACTGGCCCGGGATCTTGAAGTATTCCTTGATTTAAAGTTCTTCGATGTTCCACAAACCGTTAAGCTTGCAGTGGAACAGATCAGAGACAAAGGTATCTCTTTCACCAGCGTTCACGGTAACGACGAGATAATGAAGGCCGCAGTAAGCGCAAAAGGCACTCTTAAAATCCTTGCCGTAACTGTCCTCACATCCCTGGACGAAGGAGATCTGAGGGATCTAGGCTTTGAATGTTTCGTGGAAGACCTGGTACTGTCGAGGGCTAAGCGAGCTCTTGAGATCGGTTGCGATGGCGTAATTTCATCCGGACTTGAAGCAGCAAGGCTCAGAGAGCACCTCGGTAAAAAATTCCTGGTGGTAACCCCAGGAATAAGGCCAGTAAGAAATATCACCGATGATCAAAAACGGATTGTTACCGTCAGGGAAGCGTTTTTGAACGGTGCAGATTATGTTGTAATTGGCAGACCCATCAGAAATGCACGTGACCCTGATTCGCTCATTGACAGAATGCACAGGGACATCAGGGAAGCTCTTCAAATGAGAGGGTTTTAATTAGACCAACCAATCCTTTTTCTAACTCTCATCCCGATAATCGGAACAACAAAAGATAAAGCTCAAAAGAAAATAATGACTACAACCAATAGCGCTGGATTCCTGCCTACGCAGGAATGACAAAGGGGTAAAGCAGGAAGAAAAACCTCAATATCAACGTCTTTCCCGTGGTCGATATTACCGTCATTCCCGCGAAGGCGGGAATCCAAGTCCTTTATTCACAATTATTAAAGATTTTCCGGTTCCAAATCTCAGCCAGTACCCATATTTTTCCTCAAGTCTTCCCAAAAAGTATCCAGGTAAGCATAGAGTGCTGGAGAACCTCCGGTGTGAAGAAAGAGGACATTTTTGTCTTTCGGAAAGTAACCTTTCCTTACCAGATCTATCAAACCAGCCATTGCCTTTCCCGTATAGACAGGATCAAGTAAGATGGCTTCCGTTTGAGCCACCAGTCTTACGGCTTCCACCATCCCCGGCGTAGGCAGCGAATATCCGGGACCAACGTAGTCTCCGAAACATAGTACGGCTTCCCGTGGAACTCCTTGAGAGATTCCCAGAAGATCAGCTGTTTCGCATGCAAGCTTGTGGACAATTTCTTCCTGGTCTTCCTTGGTTCGACTGACGTTTATGCCGACCACGGAGATGTCAGTATTGGTGCCGGTAAAACCGGTCACAAGTCCGGCATGAGTACCCGCACTTCCGCTTGCACACACCACATAATCTATTCGAAGCCCGCTCTCAAAACTTTGAGCAATAATCTCCTGGGCGCAGGCTACATAACCAAGAGCGCCTACTGGATTTGAAGCTCCACCCGGAACAATGTATGCTTTTCGGCCCTCTGCATCCAGTTCGTCAGCGACCTTCTGCATTTCTTCCATCATGTTGGAACCACCGGGAACGACCTTTATTTTTTCAACTCCCATCAGGTGATATAAGAAGTTATTACCACTTGCTTCCGGTTTGTAACTCCCGGGAACCCTCTCTTCCAGCACCAGCCGGCACTTGAGTCCTTCTTTCACTGCAGCGGCCAGGGTAAGCCTGCAGTGATTGGATTGAACGGCTCCACACGTAATAAGAGTATCGGCTCCTTTCGAAAGGGCATCAGCAACGGCGAATTCAAGCTTCCTTGTCTTATTTCCACCGCCAGCAAGTCCAAGCATATCATCCCGTTTCATGTAGATAGCCGGACCTCCCAGCACTTTTGTAAAATTATGAAGTTTTTCAATGGGAGTTCTACCTTCAGTGTATCGCCTCCGTGGGAATTTTGCCAGGTTCATGATCAACTCCTTTTTCTAATTTATGCTAAAAATGCAACCAGGCCGGCTTCACATACCCGGTTTACCTTGCTATCTCATTCTCAAACAACTTTTGGTTCCTTTCCTGCGTAACGAATGGCAGCTCTGGCCAGCAGAGCAAGCACATCAAAATATGGAACTGCCAGATTTTCCTGTTTTAAAGCCAGCGGAATTTCGGTACAACCGGCAACAATTGCCTTGCTACCTCTATCAATCAAACTTTTTGCAGCCTTTACAAGCACATTTTTTACGCGTTCAGGAGATTGTTTGAGTATACCCCTTTTTATCTCGTAAATAGCGTTCATGACCTGTTGCTGTGTATTCTCATCGCAAACAAGCGTATCAATTCCCGATCGAGCTAGCCGTTTTTGGAAAAGGCCTCCCCGTATGGTACCAGTTGTACCCATAAGCCCCACAAGTTTGATATCAGGATATTCACTTTCTATTGTCTCGGCAACTACATCAAATATGGAAAGAATTGGCAATTCTGCTTCTTTTCTAAGTTCTTCCAGAAAAAAGTGAGCAGAGACACAGGGGATAATTATGAAGTCTGCCCCCGCACACTTCAAGGCTTTACAGCCCTCTGCCAGAACAGGTACGGGTGATTCTCCTTCACCCAATATTGCCCTTGTTCTGTCGGGAACCTTTGGATTGGAGTCGATGATAACTCTCAAATGATCCTGATCTTTTTCTGCTGGAGTATTCCCAATAATCTTGGCAAAACAATCAACCGTAGCTTCAGGTCCCATTCCGCCCAGAATACCAATGACTTTTTCAGGCATGAGTCAGCACCGATTCTTACTTGGTTATACCAGGATTTGGCTTAAAAAGAGCTTCGTGCGCTCATGTTTCGGGTTTGTAAAGAACTCTTCGTCAGTTCCTCTCTCCACTATCTGACCTTCGTCCATAAAAATTATCTCATCTGCCACTTCACGGGCAAAACCCATCTCATGGGTCACCACTACCATGGTCATACCTTCTTTGGCCAGATCAATCATAACCTCCAGAACTTCGTTAATCATTTCAGGATCAAGGGCAGATGTAGGTTCATCAAAAAGCATATATTCCGGTTCCATAGCAAGACTTCGGGCTATTGCAACTCTCTGTTGCTGACCACCCGAGAGGTTAGCAGGGTACTCGTTGGCCTTGTCAGGAATACCAACTCTTTCGAGTAATTCCATGGCCTTCTTTTCCGCTTCCTTCTTGGATTTTTTAAGAACCTTCATGGGAGCTAAGGTAATATTCTTTAGCACTGTCATGTGAGGGTACAGCTCAAACCGCTGAAACACCATCCCTATTTTTTGCCGGAGTTTATATAAATTAGTCTTCGGGTCACTCAAAGATATCCCATCGACTATAATTTCCCCTTTCTGGTACGGTTCAAGGCCGTTAATGCACCTCAGCAAAGTGCTCTTGCCAGAACCACTGGGACCGCAGATTACCACTGTTGCACCCTTTTTAATGGTTTCGTTGATATCCTTCAGTACCTGAAAATCTCCGAACCATTTACTGACATTTTTGATTTCGATCATAACACTCCTGTCCTTCTACCTTTTTCTTCAAAATGAAGTGAAATTTTGGATCCTATGAAACAGAATATAAAAAATACGATACCAACAAAACCGTACAACTGTATCGAACGAACTTCCAGATTATCCACTATGGATGCCCTGCGCACAAATTCCTGCAATCCTATTACAAAAGCGAGACTTGTATCCTGGAATGTAATAATGGATTGCGTGATTAAACTCGGTAACATTCTGCGAAATGCAATGGGTATCAAAATATAGCGAGCGGTTTGAGAATACGTCAAACCGGTAGAATAAGCAGCATGAATCAGATCCACGCTGATAGACTGGTAACCCGCTCTAAAAATCTCCCCGAAATAGGTCGCTTCAAACACGATAAAAGATATTACAGCCGAAATAAAAGGGTTTAGTGGACGACCTGCAATTATCGGCATGACAAAATAGAACCAGAAAATCACAAGGATAAGTGGAATATTCCGAATAAAATTAACATAGAGGGTAACGGGCTGATATATCCACTTGTTCCGTGCAATGCGTCCCAGACCAACGATCATGCCAAGCGTTATACCGCCGGCCAGCGCGCAGGCGGTTAACTGCAGGGTCACGCCAAACCCACCCATCAAGAAACCGAAATTTCGAATTACAGCGTCAAACAAGGCTACCTCCCAATCATTCCTGGTATTTTAAATCTGGACTCAATAAATCCCATTATTCGCACCACCGTCAGTCCCAGCAGAAGATAAATAAACATGGCACCTGTGGTAGCCTCCAGTCCGTGGAACGTTTCAGCATCTATGCGGTAACTCATGAAGGTAAGTTCGGCAACACCGATGGTCATAGCTATGGATGAATTCTTAAAGATAGTCAAAAATTCGGTAGTTAAAGGTGGCAAAATGATGCGAAGTGCGTATGGTATGATTACGTAGCGATACATCTGATACTGGGTCATTCCCGTGGAGAGAACTGCCTGATACTGTTCCCTGCCGATGGAAGCAAACCCGGCTCTCATATGCTCTGCCACCCTGGATGCCGTATAGATTCCAAGCGCAAAGATGGCTACGTAGTAATTAAGCCCGATAATTTGGTTTAACGCGTGCCCGAGGCGATCTCCAAGAAGCATCGGCCCCGCGTAGTACCAGAAAAAAAGTTGTACCAGGAAAGGTACATTCCGGAAAAGTTCGGTATAAGCAGATGCAAAGAATCTCAGGGGCTTCCATGGGGTAACTCTTAAGGTACCAATAACGATCCCTAAAGAAAGAGCTATAATCCAAGCCAGTAATCCAATTTTAATGGTAAGCCAGAGTCCCTGAAGTAACCACATACCGTAGGGTTGTCTCCAGAGAACACTCCAATCAAAATTATACGCCATCGACTTTTCTCCAACTGATCAATCAATCAAAAAAGAAAAAGGGGGGCGGTGCCCCCCTGAAATAAAATTCTATTTTTTCCACCAGCCATCCGAGATCGGATAGACCATCATCTCGAGATAGCTCTTGTATGCTTGCGACATCGGAATAGGAACAACACCCTTTGGTCCCATCCATTTCTCATAGAGCTCAAAAAACTTTCCGGTTTTGATTGCCCAAATTATCGTGTTGTTTACAAAATCTCTAAAATCGGAATCATTTTCCCTTACAATGTAAGCATATGGTTCGTAGGCAATGGCAAAGGGGACTGTCATCCATTTTTCCGGATGGTCATCTTTCATGCGAAGCCCTTCAAGCAGACTGCGGTCTGTTGAATACGCATCTATTTTGCCTGTCTTCAATGCGAGCATTCCCTGAGGATGTGTTTCTGTAACGATTATTGCTTTCGGTTTAAACTTCCCCTCTTTCGCCAGCTTTTCAACGGCTCTCAGGTTAGTTGTACCCCTGGCAGCTCCAACTTTCTTTCCATTTAAGTCCTGAAGAGTTTTAATTCCACTGTCTTTGGCCACCAAAAATGTTGTCTCTGAAAAGAAAAAAATCATGCTAAAGTCGGCAACGTCTTCCCTTTTCTGGGTATAGGTGGTGGATCCCATTTCAATATCGATAGTTCCGTTCACTACCATGGGGATTCTGGTTTTTGGTGTCACGGTGTAAGGCACGATCTCAATCTTTTTGCCAAATCGTTTGCTCAGATTCTCCGCCAGCAACTTGGCCATATCCACTGAAAATCCAACATGCTTTCCAACCTTGGGATCAACATAAGCAAAAGGTATTGATCCCTCCCGAAAGCCAATTTTGATCTTCCCTGTTTTTTCAATCTTTTCCAGTGTGCCGCCGGCAAATACCGGTGCAGCAGCAAAAGCAAACACCAAAGCTACGCTTACAAAAATTGCAAATAACTTCTTCATGATACCCCCTTTTTGCTTTTAAAGGTTTTCGGTTACACGGTCGTAAAAGCAATCAATACGCGCCCCTTACGACCCCCAATTACTTGACCTCCTCAAATCTCCACACGTACCAAGAAGATTCAGCAACCTGAAACGCCAAACTACTCATGCAGGATTTCTTCACTCCAGAAGCACACTTCGAACTTTTAGATCTGCGAACTTCAAAAAATACCAAACTTGTACTAGACTAAAGAGAGTTCAATGAAATAGCGAACAGAATCAGGTGCACATGGTTTGATGCTTCACATTGGTTTTGAAAAGATCACGGTTTATCCGAGTCTGGGATTATGTCAGAAAAAGGTTTATTGGTCAAGTATTAGAAGTAAGCTGAATTACATTATCTTAATATGGAGGAGTTGAATTAAGCCATGTCCAGAAGACGAGAAGTTAAAACCATTTATGCCGATGAAGTAAGAGAATACATGAGAAAACACAGAGAGTCCGATTATCAGCTCATAGACGTTAGAGAACCGCGCGAGTATAGCGACGGACACGTTCCCGGCGCAAAACTGATACCCCTGGGGGAATTACCTGACCGTATTCCTGAATTAACTCACGGAGTGGACCTGCTTTTCTATTGCAGAAGCGGCAAAAGATCAAGAATGGCAGCATCCATTGTGGCCGATTCGAATATCAACGCCAGAAGCATTTATACCATGGAAGGTGGAATACTGGCCTGGGACGGTAGACCAATCGAAGACTTTCCTCAGGTGAAGCTCTTTTCTGGAATAAAAGACATGACAGAAATACTTAAACTTGCCATGGATCTGGAAAAAGGCGCATGGATTTTTTACTCCAGTATACTGAAAAAATACCCGGAATCTAAGATGAGTCCTGCCGCAAAAGCGCTTGTAAAGCTGGAGAGGACACATGCAAAAACCATTTTTAATATATTGAAAAAACGATCCACAGACAAACCTGTTACCCAGGATTTTGATGATTACTTCGACCAGCTCAAAGGTGATATTATTGAAGGCGGAGAAACAGTAGAACAGGCCATTGAAAAAGTACGAGACTTTGATCCGGATGATTGTCTTTCTTTCGGTGAACTTGCACTGGACATCGAGTACAAAGCATACGACATGTACAAAAACCTGTATTATGACACTGAAAACGAAGACGAGAAAAAAATATTCCAGGACTTGTCCGAACAGGAAAAAGGACACGCCCTTGTTGTTGCGCGTCTAATTGGCAAATGCATGGAGTAGACAAAAAATTTAAACTTAGAATTGCTTTTTGTTCAAAGATGACATA
>QMLL01000026.1 GCA_003646715.1 Deltaproteobacteria bacterium | reverse complement strand
TTTATATCTTCCGCAACTTCTTCAAGCTCTTTCTTGGTCACATAAGTCGGCTCAAGTATCTTTTTCTGCAAATCCATATTTGATTTCAGAAAATCCGTATACCTAGCAATAAACCCGGGAACCGCCTCCATAAAGTCAGAACTGTCAGCTACCTTACTCAAAACCTCGAATGGTATATCGGTCCATTTATTTATGAACTCTTTCGGGTCTGATACCGTACTGCATGTGGCCATACTCCTACATGCTTTCAAACCATCCCGAGAAACCTCCATAAGTTTCTCATAAAAATCCGCGCATAACGAATATAGGTATACCTGAACGTCAAAACCTTTCTCAGCACTTGCAGTCGCCAGGCTTGCTATTTCCGGGTAGTTTGGGTGAATACTAAAAAACGGTTCCATAACCTGTTTCCAGTGATCCAGTGTATTCTTATAAATTTCCTTCAACTCAGCAGGGTTGCCAAACATTTTCGTTCCCTTGCACTCTTCCTGCCCAGACTGATACATAGCTTCCATAAATCCGCTACAGACTTCCGCTGTAGTCGAAAATGCTTTAATGGTTGATTCGCCAACCTGTTCCAGGAATTCTACATAGTAATTAGTCATGTCATTTATTTTGTTATCACTCATTTTTACACCTTCATTCTTAATCTAAGTATTGGATTTTTTGGAATCGGTTTTTTCAAAGGGAGCTGTAAACCCCTCCATCATTTTCTGAAACTCCCTGGTCTGTTTCTCCACCAATTTCTGGAATTCGCTTGCCACGCTCGCATACTCAAACCCTTTCGCTCCAAGGAGAGCCTCAAGCTGCTTTATTCTTTCTTCAAGACGCTTTACTTTATCTTTAAGCTCCTTGCATTCTCTTGCAACTTCTTCATACTTTTCCCCGGAAACTACGTCGAATAGCTCCAGATATTCCTTAAATGCACTCCTGAAATCACTGACTGATTTTTCCCACAACGAGGCATATTGGGGATCATTTTCGGAAAGTTTGTCAAGCCCGTAAAATTTCTTGAACTGCTCTGTCAAATCCTCGAACCCCTTAAACCCACTTGAAATCCACTGACCGATCTCCGCAGCACGCTTTTGTTTCCTGGCAACATCAACCAGTAGATTTCCCCAAAATTCTAAAAACTCTTTGTTCATACCTGTTCTTTCTCTGATGATCTTCCATGGGAATTTTCAGAGATTAGGACTCCTAATCTCTGAAAACTAAGCCCATGAAGTAGCGTCAGCCACTCTTAACCAAAAAAATCTTCAACTTTTTTATAGCTTTCATCCACCGCTTTTTTGAATTCGTCTCTAGCTTTTTTATAAGCCTTGATCCATTCTTCCAGTGCTTTCTTCCCTTCGTCCGGTAGCCATGGTGACTGTGATACCAGCGTCTGGACCATTTGTTCTGTCTGGTTCTGTAACATGACTATGGAGTTAAAGGTGTTCTCAAAAGCAGTCTTGTTTAACTTAATCATCTGTTTCATCATTTCTTTTGGTTCCATTGAATTTCTCCTTTTTGTTTACTTTGATTTGGCTTCTGCGCTTTTTTTAGCCTCTTTTTCTGACTTCGAAAAAATATCCTCCATTTTCTTGAAGCCGTCATTAACTATCTTCTTGTATTCATCTCTAGCCTTTTTACATTTATCCAGCCACTCCTTTAACACCTTTTTCCCTTCTGACGGCATCCAGGGAGCTTTTTCCATGTAAGCAAGCAGCATTTCCTCCGTTTGATCCTGAACCATGGACATGGCTTTAAAAGTGTTATCAAAAGCCGTTCTGTTAAATTCAATCATCTGTTTAATCATTTCTAACTGTAACATTTTTTCTCCAATCCTCCTCTGGGTATAATTTTGGCGGCAGATGGCCATGCTTCCATTACTTCTGAGTTCCAGTTTTCACCACGTTCAACACCTGTTCACTGATGTCAGCATCTCCATCCAGTTTCTTATCAAAACGAACAGACCTGCATACAAAGGACATAATATCCTCCGATGCTCCGTTCATGACCTCCAAAACTCTTCTCTTCTTTTCCATAAAATCCAGATACGATTCCAGAAAACTGCACAAAACTTTTCTTCCCCTCTCCGGAACAAATGGATTTTGTTTTACCATCAAATCTGCAATCTCAATGGCTTGTGCCCACATTAAATTTGTTGATTTGGCGGTCGTCCTCAAAATTTCCCTCTGCACAGCACAAATTGTCTCAGCAATTTCGAAAGTGTTCATATCGTTACACCTTTCCGTTTTCGTTTGTGCTCAAATTGCCACCTGCCAGCCATTTGTGATCATACTATAAGCACCATAGTTACGAAGTCAAGAGAAAAATGACGCATTGCACAAATATTTGACTCATTTCTTCACACAACCATATTATCGCTTGACATCACAAAATATCTGAATTACAAATCATCCATAAAATATGCTGAAGGTATATTGTGCTTAAAATTATTGCATTGTGTCAGGAGATTTCGTGGAGAAACAAGAAAAAGAAAAAATAATCATCAAAAAATACCCCAACAGGCGACTTTACGATACAAAAAAGAGCACTTATGTCACATTGAAAGAAGTCGCCGAAATGATCAAAAAAGGTTACGAAGTAGAAGTTATCGATGTAAAAAGTGGAGAAAACGTTACTGCGTTTATACTCACGCAAATAATACTTGAAGAAACCAGGAAAAATAGCTCATTTCTCCCCGTATCACTGTTGCATCTCATTATCCGATACGGCGAAAATGTTCTTAGTGAATTTTTCGACAAGTACCTGGAACTGACAATAAAGAATTACCTCACGTACAAGTCCACTGTGGACGAGCAGTTCAAGAAGTGGCTGGAACTCGGAATGGATCTATCAACAATGGGGCAAAAGGCAATGTTAGATTTTTTCAACCTGAAGCCACCGTTCGATTTTTCATCCAGTCAAGAGCAAAGCGCTGAAGAAGAATCGTAGAATCCCGGGCACTTTGTGATAGATCAGCCCCGGCGGGAATAATTCCCGCCGTTCCATTTAATTGCGCATTTCATACCCCAAAAGACTCGATGCAATCTTTGTATTTTGCAGAATAGTTTTCAAATATTTTAACTGGTTTTCGGCGGCCTCGGCGGACTCACCACTGCTTCACCGTCCAGAACAACCGTTCCCTCCTGGTTAGTACACGTGGTCTTAAGCCTGACTTTTTTCTTCTCCTTATCTATAGCAATTACTTCTACCCTCGCAGTTATTGTATCCCCCATTCGAACAGGAGCAAGAAATTTGAACTCTTGTTCCAGGTAAATTGTCCCGGGCCCCGGAAGCTGCGTACCCAGAATAGCTGAAATAAAACCGGCGGGAAGCATACCATGAGCAATTCTTGTTTTAAAAAAGGTCTTTTCAGCGTATTCTTCGTTTATGTGAGCAGGGTTAAAATCTCCGGTCAAGCCGGCATAGAGATATACATCTGACTCGGCTATGGTTTTAGAAAATTCCGAAGCTTCCCCTATTTCAAGTTCATCTATGGTTTTTCCAATCATTATTTTCCTCCGCTATCTATTTTCAGGGTCGTTATCGCACGATACACTAAAACCACGATCTGTGGCTCCACATATCTTCCTGCAGTTCTTTCATATCAGTTTTCAACATCAGGTAAAGGGATGCATTCTGTATCGCCAGTCCTCCAAGGTACGCAAGAGCGTTCACCAGCATAATTTCGTCTTCCGTAAATTCCCTTTTTCTATCCGTGTAAAGCCTGAGTTCCCCTATAACCTTTTCTTTCGTCTTAATGGGCACCGATAGTATGGACACGATACCTTCCTTCTTTTTTTCATCGTGATACTGAACACGGTCGTCAGTGGTGGCATCTT
The DNA here is from genome assembly GCA_003646715.1 of Deltaproteobacteria bacterium. Classification (GTDB taxonomy): domain Bacteria; phylum Desulfobacterota; class Syntrophobacteria; order B119-G9; family B119-G9; genus B119-G9. The sequence continues at coordinate 7,431 of QMLL01000026.1, read as the reverse complement.
CAATCCATACCGGTTTTCCTTTTAGAGTATCGCTGATACTTTTGTCAGCATGGATTGGCCCTTTGTCCAGGTACTCCTCGCTGAGACCATAACTCGATACCAGCTCCAGCACCTGCTTATCCTCATCCAGAAGTCGAATAGAGGACGCTTTCACTCCCAGCGCATCTGCAACATCAGCTGAAAGGATATGCAGGATCTTCTTAATATCAAGACTTGAATGAATACTTGCCGCTATATCCAGAAATATCCTCGTATTTTCTCGCAGTTGTTCAAAAAGCCTGGCATGCTCTATGGCAATGGCACCCTGCTCGGCAAGTGCCTTTAGAAATTCTATTTCTTTCGGTGAAAAATCTCTGGGCGTATCGGTGTATAGTGACAGTATTCCAACACTTTTTCCTTTAAACAAGGCCGGTACAACCAGGATGGATGCAATTCCCTCTTTCTTTTTCGCCTCGTGGTTTTCTACCCTGGGATCACTGGTTGCATCCTTAATTGCCATGTATCCACCCTCAAGCACATCCTTCGCTGCCTTTTTCGCCTTCATTGGATCAGCATGTAAATAGTTATCAGAGAGTCCCTTCTGCGCCACAGGCTGATAAATCTCTTCTCCTTCTTCTGCCAGAAAGAGACACGCTGCCTTTCCATTCATGGTTCTTATGGCGTTATCAACTATAAGTTCCAGAATTTCATCCTTGTTTAACGTTGTTCCAAAAGCTCTAACCACTTCACAGATCGATTCGAAATAGTCATTTCCACCTTTTTTCGTAGTCATATCCCACTCCTGGTTTCACATTGATTTATTTACACTCTGTCAATAATTACTTTGCCTTGGCCTTTGAAGCCGTTTTCTTTTTCTTCGCAGTTTTACGAACCGTTTTGTCTCTTTCCTTAAGCCACTGGGCTATCTTGGGCACCAGTTCACGCTGGCACTTTGAGCTCACGTAAATCCCTATGTGGCCTGTGTCCAGACAGATGTCCTCAGTATCCTTACTACCAATCTTTTTTGTAAGAAGTTCACATGCTTCAGGTGGAACAAGGTGATCAAACTTCCCATAAATATTCAGCAACGGAACTTTAATCTTCCTGAGGTCAACTTTCTTTCCCCCCACCACCATCTTGTTTTGAATAAGTAAATTCTTCTGGTAACAATCCTCGATAAACTGCCTGAATGTCTCTCCTGGCACATCAGGGCTGTCAAATATCCATTTTTCCATCCGGATAAAATTTTCAACGAATGTTTTGTTATCTATATTTTCAAGGAATCCAACGTATTTATCAATCATCAGGCGGGCAGGATTAAGCAGAAGGAATCCAAGATTCAGGATATCCCCCGGCATATTTCCATAGGCCCTTACAAGCTTCTTCGCGTCAATTTGCCTCGTCCAGATGTGGAGTAATCCTTTGTCTGTATCAAAGTTGGTAGGAGTAACAGTGGTTATAAGATTCTTGATTTTATCGGGATGAAGCGCAGTATATATAACAGAAAAAGTTCCTCCCATGCATATTCCCATGAGGTTGATTTTCTTTATTTTGTGCTTTTTCCTTATAAAATCAATAACACTATCCATGTATACGTTTACATGGTCATCTATACCCAGGAACTTATCTTTTCTGGTCGGGTATCCCCAGTCAATCATGTAGAGATCTAATCCTTCGTTGAGAAAATTTTGCACCACACTTCTACCCGGCTGGAGATCAAGCATGGTTTCGCGGTTAATCAAAGCATAGACCACCAACAGTGGTGTTTTTATGCTCCTTTTAACTTTAGGCTTGTAGTGTTTTAATTTCACTCGATCTATTTGATACACCACTTCATACGGTGTAGTCGCAATATCAGTATCTAATTTTCCCAGCAACACATCCTTGGCCTTTCGAAAACGTTCCTGAGTTCTTTCCGTCTCTTCGGCCAGCTTCTCAAGTATCAGGTCTACTGCTATTTTGGGTTCACTCATAAATACCCCCGTTTAAACAATATATCGTTACTCTTGTTCAATTTTTCTGGACAATTCCCTAACCTGTCTTTTCAGGTCATACAGTTCTTTGTATACATCATCAATATCCCGATTGGTTGGTAAGGGAAGATTCTGAAGCATATCCATCATAACTTCTTCCCTGGCAATCTTGTATTCTTCCACCGCATCCAGCAGTTTCTTTAGAATTTTTGTATACTCGGACGACTTAAAAAGCGTCATGTAATGGCCTTCCAGGGTCTTAATCCACATCTTGTAATACTTCTTAAAATCGTCCCCAAGCTCACCCTTCTTCGCCATTTCTCCCATGGTCTGCTGGACAATCTGGACAGACTTTTCAATAGGCAGGTAAAGAGTATAAAGAAATTCAGCCATGGTAGTTTGAAACACATTGAACTTATCTACAAATTCAGCCATTCGTTCCTGATATTCCCTCGACAAGCCAATTTTCGGCATTTTTAAGAGCTGTTTGAACTCTTTTTCATAGATTTCGGTCCAGGTTTTAAACGTATTCTCATCAAGTTTTTCAAATACGTAAGCCTGAGAAGGCTTGGTGCCTCCCACACTTTTCTCTAGCCATTGTTGATACAAATGGAAGTAGCCATCCCAGCCGGTTTTCGACAGTTTCAGTGCTATCTCCGGCAGCCCGCTTAATCCACTTAAAGCTGATGCAACCGTTCCGGACGAATACAGGGCGGACATTAATCCCTCGGACATTTTCATCATTGATTGCCAGGATTTCAAAAACTCCAGTGGCTGGCTCTCGGTATTACCGGATTGAAACATCCCAACCAAATCAGGCCACGCTTTCCCCATAGACGTCCAAAAATCAATACTGGACTTCATCCAGCTAGTGAAAATATCGCCCTCTTTTCCCTTTTGATCTCCATTACTCATCTTAAACTCCGTAAAAAATTTAGTTTTACTCATCTGACATGTAAGGATAGATTTTTTCCTTTGCCCACAAACATCTATCCTGAGCATGGGTTTCGACCATTCTCTTTTATTAGTTTTTACCAACCTCCTGCTAGCTAAACTCGGTTCGATACTTGCTTGGGGATCAGCTACGCAGCGCTTCCGGCATGAGCATCATGAGAAGGATTGGAAAGCCCTTGTTGAAAGGCACTGGAATAGTTCACTTTTCTTTCTTTTTTACCTGAATGTTTTCTCATGAATCCTTCAAGTACCGGATAAAGGTGCGGATTGACCACTCCGCGGACGTGTCCACCATAAATCTTGATTGTTGTCTGATCCTCCCTGGGAGTCCCTATCAGGTAAGCCGTTGATAAGGCGTTGGGGAAAGGTACGATGTGATCAAAAAGAGCCGCAACGTTACAGAAAGGCACAGTAATATTTTTCAAGTCTACTTTCTTGTCAAAAAGCTTCATCTTTCCCTTTGCCAGGTTATTCTTATAGTATATTTCCCACAGGTATTGTCTGTGAGCAGGACCGGCCAGATCCCTTGTGGAATGGGTATTCCAGAAAAACACTGCATCACTGGCATACTTGTACTCGTTTCCGTAAAAATACATATCCATAAACATCATAGCGGCTTTCTCAGGCTTTACCCAGTCAAAAAAACCCTTCAGAACCTCACCGGGGAAAACACCATTATACGTTTCTATAAATCGATCAATATCGTTGATCGAAAAATCCGAGAAAGCCCCCATAAGGCCCGCCCCTTCTTCCCCAATCTTGGAATTGAGAAGCGTGGTGAGATTAATAAGGTATTTGTATTCCTCATTCAGGGCAGCGTCAATGTCGATGTACGTCCCGCCTATACAGTAGCCAAGCCCGCCTATCTTGTCCTGGCCTGTCAGGTTTTTTATGACTCGCTTGGCCTCCATAATCTCGGAAATATAGTCTTCAAGTGTGGCATTTTTGGTTTCTTCTGTTATGAGTTTCCAGTCGGTAACAAATACATCGTATCCCTTTTCGACCATGTACCGAATCATGCTTAATTCTTGAGTAAGATCAAGTATATAGTAAGCATTAATGATAGAATAGATCATAAAAAGCGGAACTTCGTAGACCTCATCAGACACAGGAATGTATCTTTTGAGTTTTAACAGAGGAGTTTCGTGAACCACCTCACAGGGTGTTACAGCTATATTCCTGCCTACTTCGTAGTACACGCTCGATTTTTCAATTAATTTCATGGAAATCATCAAATCGTAGAGATACTTGGTTGCTCCCGCCCACATGCGAAACCAATTTTCCCATATTTCCGTAGAATTGCTGGCAATTGCGTCGGGATTTCCCCAGGCACCCGGGCTGGCAAGTTCAAAGAAAGGCTTTGCCGACTTGTTCAAATACTCAAGATAATTTCTTACAATAGCAGCCCTAGCTCTCGTAGGAATACTTTTGAAAATTTCTTCATAAAATTCTCGGTAGTGTTTGTCATCTCTTGCATTGGTAACATTTTTAAATTCATCACTAAACGGATCTATGAACTCAAGCACCTTTTTCGATTTCGTCATTCCTCCCTCTTTATAAAAATTGTATCCCTTTCTCAATCATAGACATATCTGGCGAAAAAACCAGATTTTACACCGCAAAAGAAGGTCAACATACAACATCTGAGACCATAGTCAAAACACTTTTTGGGTGATGTCAAATATTAATCACTTATTCTAAAAGACTAATATAGCTCCGGAGCCTGAAATATACGCAGGAAATTCGTTTCTGGCAGTGAGCTAGTTGTTTTTTTGACAAATCAGACCCATAGTTTTATATGAAAGTGTCCTATTCTACTAAGCCTATCTTGAGCCAGAAGCTTTCATTGTTCGTTGTTGCTGGGCACATTGAGTCCAGCAATGCTGGTTAGTAGAATTTTAACTCAACAACTGATAAATATCACCGTTCCTAGGTAGATTATAAAACGAAAGGGAGATGAAGGATGCAGTATTTTTTTCACATTAATGGTCGAAATGTTGGTCCCTTGAAAGAAGATGAGATACGACAGCTTGTATCATCGGGGAGAGTCAAAAAGGATACCCTAGCATGGAAACCTGGTATGAAACAGTGGGCAAAAGTAAAAAACGTTCCCGAACTGCTTGTAACGTTCCCTGAACTTGAAGGTGCCCCAAAACCATCATCAACCCCCATTACAATGCCTCGCGTGGAACCACAACCTGAGTCATATCTTCGCTATCAACAGATACCAGTAAAAGAAAACCAGTGGGGTGTAACAGGAAACTATGCAGGTTTCTGGAAAAGATTCGCTGCGGCTTTTCTGGACGGCATTATTACAGGCATTGCAGGTGGACTGATAGGATTCGCTCTTGGTTTTGTGCTGGTAGCCTTGGGAACCAGAGACCCTGATCTTATGAGAGGAATCGGTAATATCGTTGGTGCAATCCTTGGTTGGCTATACTTCGCACTGATGGAATCTTCACAAACACAGGGAACTTTAGGAAAAATGGCATTGGGCATAAAAGTAACTGATCTCAACGGGCACAGGATCGGATTCGGGAAAGCTACCGGTAGATATTTTGGAAAAATCATATCAGCCATGATTCTTTTCATCGGATTTCTTATGATAGGATTTACAAAGAAAAAACAGGGACTCCATGATATGATGGCAGGATGCCTGGTAGTGAACAAATAGAAAACCCCCAGCAGGCTAAAAGAGTTATTATCAGGTTTTCATTGACAAGACAAGCATCCACAATGTATATGTACACGATAATAGTAAAAAATTTCAAAACACAAACCCTGTTGAATGGAAGAGGAGAAAATAATGGACTACTATTTCCACATTGATGGACAAAACGTTGGCCCTCTGAAAGACGATCAAATCAGGGCATATATCTCCAGCGGAAAAATTACTTTACAAACCCTTGCTTGGAAACAGGGTATGCAGCAATGGGCCCAGGTCAAAGAAGTAGCAGAACTGATAGCAGCCTTTCCTGAACTTCAGGGTGGTGCATACACTCCGCCCCCTCCAGGAGAAGGTGCTCAAGCACAACCACAGCAGCAGGCGTTTGCCGGGTACCAGCAGGCAGCCGTTAACTACGCCGATTTCATGCCAAGATTCCTCGCAGGCTTGATAGATGCCGCGATTCTCTTCATACCCAGTATCATTGTAGGGATGTTTATACCATTGGTCGGTGGATTTCTTGTTTCCATTCCCTACTACGTTTATTTTATGTCAGACTATGGCGGCGGACAGACAATAGGCTACAAGGCCATGAAGCTGAAACTCTTAAACGAAGAAACTATGCAGCCAGCTCCACTAGCGCCAATTTTCCTCTGGTATCTGGTACTTTCTTTTGCAGGCTTTATCGGCTGGATCTGGTTCTTCACTGACAGCAAGCGAAGAATGCTGCACAACATTGCTTCCAAGACAATCGTTATAAGCCTCGCCGAATAATGTCATTCAGCAGCAGGTGCAAAAACACCTGCTGCTATTCCATCTTGGACTTCCTCATCTACATTTGAAAAAACGATTTTGACCTAGACCTATCTATCCAGTATAATTAGCAAGTTAGAGGAATAAAAAACATCATGCTAGATACTTTTAAAATATACAACGAGCTAAAAGATACTTTCGGTGATGAACCCGCCAGAAAGCTAACACTCATAGTGCACCAAGTTTATGAGGAACTTAGTGATACGGTCAAAAGGGAAGATTTTCTTGAACTTAAGGCTGTTGTGCATGAGCTTGCTGAAGCACAAAAAAGAACCGAAAAAAGACTGGATTCACTTACCATAAAAGTTGAGGAACTGGCTCAAGCTCAAAAGAAAACTGAAGAAAGACTGGATTCACTCACTATAAAAGTTGAAGAGCTGGCCCAAGCTCAAAAAAGAACGGAAGAGAGAGTGGAAGAGCTGGCCCAGGCTCAAAAGAAAACCGAAGAAAGACTGGATTCACTCGCGATCAAAGTCGAAGAACTAGCCGATGCGCAAAGAAGAACCGAAACAGAGCTTGCCAAACTTATTAAAGAACACAGAAAAACAAGGGAACAACTTGGAGGACTTTCACATTCAGTGGGTTATCGCTTGGAAGACGAGGCAATCTGGGCTCTGCCATCACTCCTAAACAGTGAATTCGGCCTAAAAGTAATAGGTGATTTGAAACGAGGTCACCTAGAAGTTGCTCCAAATCGATACATTGAAGTAAATATCTGGGGAGAAGCCGAGAAAAACGGGTCGATGTTCAACGTACTTGGAGAGGCGAAAACACAGCTAAAGAAAAAAGATGTCGATAAATTTCAAAAACTTATTAAGAAAGTGGGCAATATAACTGGCAGGGATATATTTCCTGTACTTATTACCTACCAGACTTCTCCACAAGTTCTCTCCTTTGCCAAAGAGAAAGGGATTAAAGTGTATTTCTCTTATGAACTCAGAAAATAACACCGACTTTCTGAAATATTAAAGATCTACCAGAGGACATCCTTCGCAGCGCGGCTTTTTCCTGCAATAATTTTTGCCTGTCATCACGAGAAGTGCATGG
>QMLL01000025.1 GCA_003646715.1 Deltaproteobacteria bacterium | reverse complement strand
CTTCTCTTTTAATTTCTTTATCATCCGTAGCTCCTCCTTTCCCCACTCTCTACTACTTTTTAACCGCGCGAGCCCGCATCTCTTTCCTGGGTCTTGGCCTTACAACCTTCCTCTGCACCTTGCGATCAACCTTTTCCTCTGCCATTATCTTTAGAGCAGTATCATGCTGCCCGGATTCGGCAAAGGTTACAGCCATCATAACTTTTTCCAACTTTTCTTTTAAGCTCATAACATGACCTCCATTCTTTTGAGATTTATTTCAACGTTTTCACTAACTATTACATCAAAGTGTGTGCCAAAATTTGTTTCCGGCATAACATACTGGAATTCTTAGATAAGTATTCCAACCAATAAATGTTCAAAAAATGATACTTTTGTTACATAATGCAACAGAAAAAAGCCAAAATGAGTGAATGCCCGTAATTTCAATACATTATTAACTATTGCAAAATCGCAAAGGAACTGTTGCATTTTGTAACAAAAGGGGATATCTTTAAAGCAAAAAAGCAGGAAAAGGGAGATATTCAAATATGAGAAAGTTTCGATTGCCAATATACCTAAATATTCGCCAGAAAATTATAGTTGGGTTGAGTATCTGCATACTTGCGGTAGGCTGCATTGGCTTTCTTTCTCATCACTACTTGAGAAAAATCGAAAAGAAAGTTCATTTTGTACAAATAGCCGATGATTTAAAGAACACCATCCTTGAAATAAGAAGGTACGAAAAGAATTATTTTCTCTACGGACTTCCCGAAGACATCGAAGAAAACAGCAACTACATAAAAAAGGCACTGGATACTGTAAAAAAAATTGCCCCTGAATTAAAAGGCCTCAAGGGGGCCACTTATTTACACACCCTGGAAGAGAAACTCCTGCAGTATCGAAAACACATGAAAGAGCTCCTCAGTTACCACGGAATTGGAAACAAGAAGATAATCCATGCACTCGAAGAGGATATTCGAAACATGGGAAAGGAGCTTGTTGAGCTTTCAACGGCGCTCATGGACTTTGAAAGAAAGGAAATACTCAACATAACCAAGCTCCTGAAAACTCAACTGCTATCAGGTTTGATTCTGCTAATAGTTATCGGAATATTTCTTGTACCCTTCGTGGCGAAGAAAATAATACGCCCGCTACAAGTTATTGAAAAAACAACATTAAGGATAGCCCGAGGTAATTTCAGGCCTCTTCCTGTGTACGATACAAGAGACGAAACCCAGCGGGTGGTAGAAGCTTTCAACAGGATGGTAAAAGAGCTGGAAAAACGACAAGATCAACTGGTTCAGGCAAAAAAACTTTCGTCATTGGGAACCCTGACATCCGGGGTAGCACATCAGCTGAACAATCCTCTCAATAATATTTCAACTTCCTGCCAGATACTTTTCGAGGAAATTGACCAGGCCAACCTGGATTTTGTAAAGAAAATGCTGGGGAATATCCAGAGAGAGGTCAACCGTGCCCGGGACATAGTAAAAGGACTCCTTGAGTTTTCCAGGGAAAAGGAGTTTTCTTTGAAACCTACGCCTCTGGCGGAAGTAGTGGAAAAATCTATCAGGTTGATTTCAAGCCAAGTTCCTGCCGGAATAGAAATTATCACGGACATTCCGAAAGATCTTGTTTTAGACCTGGACGCACAGCGCATTCAGGAGGCGTTCCTAAACCTTTTGATAAACGCTACCCAGGCGATAGAATCGCCACCCGGTGAAATATTCATCAAGGCTAAGAAGGATGACTTAAAGCACCAGGCAATAATAACAGTTGAAGATACGGGTGTTGGGATACCCGAAGAATATTTGAGTAACATTTTTGATCCATTTTTTACCACCAAGGAAGTTGGGGCCGGCACAGGCCTTGGTTTATCAATAGTTTACGGAATAATACAAAAACACAAGGGTTCAATTTCGGTTCGAAGTAAACCCGGAGAAGGAACCCGTTTTACCATTCGTTTGCCAATTAAGAGTAATTCATAAGAAAGAGAAAAGATGGAGACGCCACGAATCCTCGTTGTAGACGACGAAGTTATTGCCCGGGAAAATCTTGAGCATATTCTTAAAAAGGAAGGATATGAAGTTGTATCGGTTGATAGTGGAACCCGGGCACTGGATGAACTGGAAAGGAAAGAATTTGATCTGGTATTAACCGATTTGAGAATGCAGCACGTGGACGGGATGCAGGTGCTCGAAAGGACTAAAAGTACTTACCCAGACGTGGAAGTCATTGTAATTACCGGTTATGCAACCGTTTGCTCAGCAGTTGAAGCCATGCAAAAAGGTGCTTACCACTATCTGGCCAAACCATACAACATTGATGAGGTCAGGATACTGGTCAAAAAAGCGTTGGAAAAAAGAAAATTGAAAAAAGAAATCACGGAACTGCGGCGCCTGGTAGAGACTCAAAAAGGCACATTCCCGTTACTCGGCAAGAGCCAGAAAATTATGGAACTAAAAAAGACCATTGAACAGATAGCACCAACCGATTGTAATGTCCTCATTCTCGGTGAAACAGGCACAGGGAAGGAGCTAGTGGCAAAGTTGATACACCAGTTGAGTCCAAGAGCAGACAAAAGATTTCTAGCAATAAATTGCGGAGCGTTTTCTGAAGAACTCCTGAGCAACGAACTGTTCGGCCACGAGAAGGAGGCCTTTACCGGAGCACGGGGTGTCAAGAAAGGACTTCTCGAAGCAGCCCAAGGCGGCACAATTCTTCTGGACGAAATCGGGGATATGCCTCTTTCGATGCAGGTTAAGCTTCTCAGAGTAATACAGGAAAAGAAGCTTATCAGGGTTGGGGGTACCGTTGAAATTCCGGTGGACATCAGGGTGCTCGCCGCCACAAACAAGGATCTTAAAAAAGAGGTTGGCAAGGGGAAATTCCGGCAAGATCTTTACTATCGATTGAACGTCATAAGCCTGTACCTGCCGCCGCTTGTAGATCGCAAGGACGATATTCCATTACTGGCGAATCACTTTCTTAAAAAATTCTGTGAAATTCAGAAAAAAAATATCAAGAGAATATCTGACGAGGTAATAGAAACTCTTATAAACTATGAATTTCCCGGTAATGTAAGAGAGCTCGAAAATATCATAGAAAGAGCGGTGGCAATTGCTCAGGGCCCCACAATAGAGTTATCCCATCTCCCCCTGGATCTTCAGCAATATCCTCACCTCATAAGACGTCACAAGAGAAGAGAATTTCTCACCCTCGAAGAAAACGAAAGAGAATACATAGAGTGGGTCCTGAAACAAACAAAGGGAAATAAGACAAGAGCAGCCGAGATACTGGGAATAGATCGCGTATCCCTGTGGCGCAAACTAAAACGCTATAAGCTCAACTCTTAAGATAAGAAAATTTTATATTCCGTTACCCGGTGTGGTAAATTAAATGTGATAAACAAGATTGCCTAGAAGAATAAATTAACATCTATATTGAAGTTCAAGTTACTCAGAACCTCACGAAATAGAACAAGATAAGTTTGAGGCTAAATGATCATTTCGGTTGCAGGGCCCAAGGGCGGTGTGGGCAAAACAGTTTTTGTAGCTAACCTTGCCGTTATTCTCGGTCAATCAGAATACAGAGTACTGGCAATAGATCTCGATTTGGGAGCAGCAAACCTGCATGTGATGTTTAATGCTATGCAAACAGAGGTTAACCTCTTTTCCTTCCTGGGCAAGTCGGTTAAGTCCCTTGAAGATATAGTTATTCGTACAGGGTATCAGAATGTGTTTCTAATATCAGGTGCAGGGCACGTTCCTGGTTTGGCAAACATCTTTTACCAGACCAAGATGAAGCTAATAAGCCATATCAAGAAACTGGACTACGACATTGTCATTCTCGATCTGGGCGCAGGAACTGCGTACAATATTCTTGATTTTTATTCAATAGGGGACAGAAAAATCGTCATTACCAGCCCGGAAATCACCAGCGTAATGAATTCGTATTCTTTCCTGAAAAGCTACATTTTCAGACAAATGGAACGATACTTACGAAAAAATAGAAGGTTCGATACACTTTCAACCCTGACAGAATTGAAAAATCCCGAAAATAGCCTTGGATTAAAAACAGTTCCCCAGATACTTGCATACCTGAAAAAGGAAGACGAGACTCTTGGGAATGATTTTGAATCGATTGTTAACAGATCAGCTTTCACAGTGATATTCAACAGAGCCAAAAAAGACGAGGGCAATCAGGTTGCCAGAGCATTTTCGTCTTTGCTCAATCAATATCTCGGAGTGAGCGAGTACCATTTTTATGTACTCCCAGAAGATGAAAAGCTCCCACTGAGTGTTGCCATAAGAAAGCCGCTTGTTGACATGTTTCCTGAAAGCCCTTTTGTTCTTGATGTTAAACGCTTTTCCGAGATCCTATAACTACTATGCCAGCGCTAGATAACCTTTAGCAAGTTCTCCGTTAACCCTTAAAACCTCTTTTTTAAACTCTCTCTCTTCCTCGGATATCGTATCAAGAGCTGAAACGCCAGTTTCCGACTTAACAAAACCCCTTTCCGGAACTTTTACAGAAGAAGGAAGATCCACACCGCTCACCGAAGCACAATGACCGATAAAACTTCCCTTTCCTATCCTGCACTTGAACAGCAGCACTCGAAAGCCGACAAATATGTCTTCTTCCAGTTCTACCGGACCATGTAGGATGGCACCGTGAGCGATGGAGCAATTGGGCCCGACAACTATCTTTGTACCAAGTAAGGCATGCATTATAACACCATCCTGGACATTCGTCCCCTCCCCTATTACGATCGGGCCCCCTTCATCAGCGCGCAAAACTACCTGTGGAGCAACATAGACCCCTTTATCAATTCTTACATCTCCGATAAGCACAGCGGATGGGTCCACATATGCTTCTTCAGAGACCGATGGGCTTTTTTTCTCACTGTTCCACGAGGTGATCGGATTTTCTCTCAACATTTTTCATCCTCCTCTGACCCTTTTTCTATGGATAGCTCATCCAAACCTTAGCTAAAAAGGATATACAGCACAAATATGCTTCAAAATGAAAAAAACCCTTAAACACGCTTTCTAGGTATTATTCAGAAGTTAACCTACCAGCTTGTTGCATGCTCGTCAACAAGACTGTATGCGAAAATTTTCGCATTCTTCCGTTGAAACCGATCAACCACAGGATTTGGGAGTCTCCGTAAGTTAGCGTATGCGGAAGGATTTAACTTGACAAGAAAACGCATCTTCTATATATGATGGAGTCACTTGTAACTCTTTGCACTTGCGTATAAAAGACGACAATTTGAAACACATCAGTTTTCGCCACGAAAATGCTAACACTAAATCTGTTGGTCAATAAACCGGGTACCTACCTCTCGCTACGGGTGTATTTATCTTGACCAATTTTTATGCATGTGAGAGGCAAAAAGGCGTTCTGACTGATAATTTCTCTCAAATTGTTGCTTTCACTTAGGAGGAGAGGCTGCATATGACACCGGATATGATCCTTACGTTACTTGTCCTTCTTTTTGCAATCATCCTTTTCGTAATGGAATGGGTCCGCGTTGACGTTGTGGGAATCATCATGATGGTCCTGTTGCCCTTGATCGGCCTTGTTACAGCAAAACAAGCATTTGTGGGGCTTAGCAGTAATGCCGTGGTATCAATCATAGCCGTTATTATCATCGGGGCAGGTTTGGATAAAACCGGAGTAATGAACAAGGTAGCAAGTCCCATTATAAAGATTGCCGGAAACAGTGAACGAAGAGTGATGGCTCTGGTATCACTTACCGTGGGTATAATCTCAAGCATGATGCAAAACATCGGTGCTGCCGCTCTATTTCTTCCTGCAACCCAGAGGATTTCAAAGCGTCTAGATATACCAATTTCAAGAATTTTAATGCCCATGGGCTTTTGTGCAATTATTGGCGGTACCCTTACCCTGGTTGGTGCCAGCCCGACAATACTCCTGAATGACTTAATGGTGATTGGTGGTAAAAAACTGGAACCTTTCGGTCTATTCACTCAAACCCCTATAGGAGTATGTTTGTTAGCCAGTGCCATAATTTACTTCCTGGTACTTGGAAAGTTCATACTACCCGCCAGCAAAGGAGAAACGGAAGGTGGTGGTATCAGCGCGATGCTCATGCGAGACTACCCTGCCCTTGACCAGGCTTACGAGATTCATATACCTGAGGACTTCGAAGGCCCGAAAACACTCGAAGAATTGGGAATAAGACAGAATTTTCTTGTCACGGTTATTGCCATCGGTAATGCTGCTACCAAATTAAAAAATCTGGTTCCAAAAAAGTCAGACACTATAGCTCCGGGGGACGATATAGTTGTTTTGGGTAGACACATAAATGTCAGAAAGCTGGCCGAATACATGAAATGGGAAATTAAAGAAGGCCTTGATCTCTTTGCAGACGATCTTGCCAGAACGAACGCAGGACTTGTAGAAACTGTTGTGTCACCACGTTCCCCACTGGTTGGGAAAACACTCGGCGAGGTAAAATTTCAAGAACAGTATCATGTTAACCCCATAGCCATTTACACTGGTGATAGGGTATATCTGGCGGGTTTAAATCACGTAAGGTTAAAAATGGGTGATGCTATTCTCCTGCAGGGTCCATGGGACCGTTTCCACATTATACGAAATCAACCTCAGCCCAGAGCTTTAACGTTTGCTTCTCCTCTTGAAGGAGAGATTCTCAGGCCAGAAAAAGCCAGATGGGCTATTTTTTGGCTAGCGCTGGCTCTCAGTCAAATCATATTTTTCAAAGTTAAGCTTTCTGTCGCCCTGATGTCCGGGGCACTCGGTATGATAATCACGGGAGTTCTTTCAGTGGATGAGGCCTACCATTCAGTGGACTGGATGACCGTGTTTCTCCTTGGAGGCCTTATACCTCTCGGAATCGCTTTCGAACAGACTGGCACTGCGGCTTTCATAGCCAAAGGGGTGCTTAAACTTATTGGTGAAGTGCCCCCGATAGTTCTTCTGGCAGTTATAGGTATAATGACATCTTTCTTTACTTTGGTTATTTCGAATGTAGGTGCAACCGTACTACTTGTACCTCTGTGTATGAACATGGCAATCATGGCTGGAGGAGATCCCAGAATGGCAGCACTGGTTGTTGGACTGTCGGCTTCCAACACCTTCGTGCTTCCAACACACCAAGTAAATGCGTTAATCATGAGACCGGGAGGTTACAGAACTGTCGATTATGCCAAGGCCGGCGCGGTAATGACCGTTATTTTCTTGTGTGTTGAGCTGGCGGTGATTTACTTCTTCTATGGTGTCTAATATTTACAACACAAGAAACTGCCTTATTAAGTAGCCGATTCGCGAAAGAATCGGCTAGTTTTATTTGGACCTCCGTTACTTTTTGTTTTCTTTCCTGAATGCATAGCACAACCCAAGAGTAACCAATATCAACACAACACCGAAAATAAAATGAGCATCCATTTTCTCCTCCCCTTAATTTAACATAATGTTTTTGTCCGTAATCCGTACACTTCAGACCTCTATCTTATTTACAGCTTTAATATAATATCGAGCTTCCGCTGTCAGACAGAATACAGGAATTGTTTTCCCATCACTGTCTTCTGTAACCGTACGCTCCTTTATAACAAATTCAACCTGTTTTTGCATTCGTTCAAATATACGACTTAACAACATGTCTGAAACAGATTCCTTTCTCTCCTGCTGATTTCTTAAAACCCCAAATTTCTTCGTCCGCCTTTTCTTTAAATTTCTCACTGAGCACGTTTGTATATTCCCCAAGAGTCTTGGTATATTCAATGTCAATTGGGTCAACCTTAACCACAATTATCTCCATGCCCATTCTTTCAGCAAAGCCAATGCTGTAGCCAATTACCATTCTGGAAAACCTGCGACCATAGGTAGCCACCAAGACTTTTCCTTGTTCGGATGCATTCTTATTGACAGTTTCCCTTGCCTTTTCGTGCAACCCAACTTCCGCAAGAATTACAGCACTAGTGTGTTCCTCAATTTTCTTTACCGAGCCCTGTGTTTTAAAACTTTAAGGCCCTCTTTGCCGTTCTTTTTGAAGAATTTTTTGAAGATCCGTTCAAACACAATTAAATCATCTTTCTTTGACTATACCAAACTCCCTGCATACGTTTACTCCCTATTTTTACAGTTCGGGAGGTCTTTCATTATTACACTAAGAGAATCATTGAGACAAACAATATATTTGAACAGACGAATTGGGTTGCCTTGTTAGAAGCCATCAATTATAAATGACAATAAAATAAGCATACTGCTTGAACCAACAAAAATATAAGAGCAGGTTACGGTCCATGGTATTTTTCAAAAAGCAAAGAGAAGACGATTCCGCTTTTGATGATGATCTGCTTGATATCAGACAGGCCATTGATAAAGCTAAACTCCCCGAAGAGGTTGACGTCGTAGTTCGAAAAGAGCTTGAAAGGCTTGAGAAAACCGACCCTTCTACAGCGGAATATTCAATTGCTATCAATTACATTGACTACCTTATTTCCCTGCCATGGCACCATTTTACCGAGGATAACCTTGATTTTAACAGGGTAGAAGAAATTCTTGAAAAAACCCACTACGGGTTAACACACGTCAAAGAAAGAGTCCTGGAATATCTTGCAGTAAGGACACTCTGTCAGTTGAAATCTTTTAGAATCCTTGTCGTCGACGATGAAGATATAGCCCGAACAAATTTAGAATACGTGCTCAAAAAAGACGGCTACGAAGTTGATACAGCAATTAATGGAATAGAAGCACTGGAACGGGTAAAAGAAAACGAATACGATCTAATACTCACCGACTTAAAAATGGAAAAACTTGACGGCTTACAGTTGCTTGAGGAAGCCAAAAAAATTGCTCCTCACAGTGAAATTATCATGATAACGGGATACGCCACGGTTACCTCTGCCGTAGATGCAATGAAAAAGGGTGCAGCTTACTATATGGCTAAACCCATCGATTTAAAAAAATTGCGAGAAACCATAAAGTTAATAAAGAAGAAAAAAAGACACCTTCAAATGGCCAAAGGACCCATTCTCTGTTTTTCAGGACCTCCCGGGACGGGTAAAACGTCTATAGGCCGAGCTATTGCCGAAGCCCTGGAAAGAAAATTTGTCCGACTTTCCCTGGCAGGGTTGCGAGATGAATCGGAGCTGCGGGGGCACAGACGCACATACGCGGGAGCAATGCCGGGTCGTATTATTCACGAAATAAGGCGAATGAGTGTCAAGAATCCTGTTTTCATGCTGGATGAAATAGACAAGATCGGACAGGATTTCAGGGGGGATGCTGCTTCGGTTCTGCTGGAGATTCTGGATCCAGAGCAGAATAGTCATTTTGTCGATTATTATCTTGACATACCGTTCAATTTATCCGGCGTTATGTTTATAGCAACAGCCAACATCGTGGATCGTTTGCCACCACCTTTGCTTGATCGCCTGGAAGTGATCAACTTTCCCGGATACACAGAAGCAGAAAAGACAAAAATCGCAAGATATTACCTGATTCCAAGGCAGTTGAGAGAACACGGGCTGTCAAATATGCGCCCTCAGTTCACGGATAAGGCAATTGTTAAGATTATCAGGGAATACACCCAGGAAGCAGGTTTGAGGAATCTGGAAAGAGAGATAGCCACAATTTGCAGGAAGCTGGCCAGATTGTGTTTGAAGGAAGATGATAAGAACCAGTGTCCCATGGAAGTGGACGAAGCCGTTGTGGAAAAACTTCTTGGCCCGAGAAAGTACGAATACGAAGTAGCCGCTGCTAAAAACAGGATTGGTGTGACCACAGGACTTGTGTGGACCGAATTTGGCGGTGAAATTATATTTGTTGAAGCCTCAAAAATGCGAGGAAACCAAAAATTGATAATGACGGGTTCTCTCGGAAAAATTATTCAAGAATCGGCTCAAACTGCATTGAGCTACATACGAAGCAACGCAGCCGAATTTGAGATTGATCCCGACTTTTTCAGAAATACGGATATCCATATCCATATCCCGTCCGGTGCAATTCCCAAGGACGGGCCATCTGCAGGAATCACAATAGTGTTTGCCCTTCTTTCATTGCTAACTCAACGACCGGCCAGAAGGAACGTTGCGCTAACCGGCGAGCTAACACTCAGCGGAAGAATTTTACCAGTTGGAGGAATCAGGGAAAAGGTACTGGCAGCAAAGCGAGCAGGAGTTAGCGTCATAGTTTTTCCACTTCGCAATAAAGTAGACGTGGAAGAACTCGAAGAAGACACCTTGAACGGGCTCAAAGTTGTATTTGCAAGAGAAATCCCCGATCTTGTGGATATCGTTTTGATGCCACGTGAGTAATCTTCGAACCTATCGCTTTCGAAGGCAAAACAAGCAAATAATCAGGGAATCCGTTATTCACCAATTACTCTTTCAATTCCCGTATAAACTAAGAACCTTCTTCCCCTCAAAAAACCTATCAAAGTAATCCCGGCTTCTTCGGCAAGAGTAAGCGCTAGATCTGTTGTTATTCCTCGTGATGCAATAATCGGGATACCCATTTTGATTATTTTGTCAATTATCTGCACAGTAACCCGACAAGTAGTGACCAATATTTTGTCACCCATGTATAGATCATTTATAAGCGAGTATCCTCTTAACATATCCATGGTATTGTGACGACCTATGTCATCACGGAAAACAATAATCTTATCAGGGGTAGCAATAGCACTGTTATGGACACCGTGAGTACTTTTGTACAAAACCGATTGTTCGTTTAATTGTACCATCAATTCAAAGACCTGCTCTTTGTCCACCACCAGGTCTTCCCCTTTCCTAGATTTTAATTTCCTGCAAGCATCGGTATCAGGTTCAACGGGTAAACGCTTTTCAGCATCATTCTGGACCTGAAACGACACAAAACCCTTGCACTCAGGTGCTATATTTATTTGCATTCTGTTTTTTTCATGATCAATTTCCAGATCAAGCACGTCCTCCCGTCGCGATATTATTCCCTTGTAAGCGAGATAACCCAGGGCCAGTTCCTTTAAGTAATTTCCGGAACAGAGAAACGTATTCACAAGCGTGTCTTGCACAAACAGAGACCAGATCTCCTCTCGAACCAGTGTGCTGGTTTCTCTTGTTTTCTTTCCCCTGGTAAATTTCCACACTCTTTTAGTAATCTTCCTAGAATTCATGGCAATATTCCTTCGTTTAACCTTGAAATCCTCACCCACGGCATTAAAATTGCTACTAACATATTTAAAACCATAATTTGCTAATTTTTGGGGCCAAAAATGAGATACCAGTGCATACGATGCAAAAAGACCTGGGGTAACGGTGAAGAGGAAGAGTTTTTCAGCCACGGTTTATGCAAAAGCTGCGCTCG
>QMLL01000024.1 GCA_003646715.1 Deltaproteobacteria bacterium | reverse complement strand
CCCTGGTAAGGGCCCGACGCGCTCAGGATTCTTTCAAATTCCAGACTAGTTACCACATTGGGATGAGTATCATAATTGTATGCAGCCAGTTCGGCAGGCTTGAACACCTCGTTTCCCAGAGCCAGTACAATTGCTCCCACTTCCACAGTCTGACGATTTTCCTGATCATCATACAGGGGAGCATGAGCAAGACACACCTTTTCACAGAGTCCGCATCCAATACAGGCATCCCTATCAATGGTATAAGACAGGGGAACCGCCTGGGCGTACTGAATATAGGTCGCTGTTCTCTTGCAGAGTCCCTGGTTAAATTCGTCAATTGCATCAACAGGGCAGTGCTGTTTACAAACACCGCACCCAGTACACTTATCAGGATCAATATAACGAGGATGATTTACTACCTCTACCTGAAAGTTTCCGGCTTCTCCAGAAACTGCGGCAACTTCAGAGTTTGTGATTATGTTTATGTTAAGGTGCCGGCCGACCTCGACCAGTTTCGGGGAGATAATTCACATAGCACAGTCGTTGGTCGGGAACGTCTTGTCCAGCTGCGCCATCATCCCCCCGATACTCGGGGAGCTATCTACAAGATGCACGTAGTAGCCGGCATCGGCAATATCCAGAGCTGCCTGCATCCCGGCTATGCCAGCTCCAATCACCATTACAGAACCAATTTTCTTGTCCTTTTTCTCTGCCATTCTTGTTCCCTCTTTATCTATACCCTCAATGCACCAATGATTATCCCAGTGCTGCAAATTTCGTTACAGTGCCTTCATGTCCGCTTAGAGTAACCTTTCCCTTATTCTGTAAATCAACTACCAGATCAGCAACATGAGGAACTTTCATCCCAACCTTTTCCGCAATTTCCCGGACAGATTGAGGGCTTTCTTTAAGCGCAAGGTAAACGAGGCTTTTTTCGTATTCGTCTATCAGTTTCCTCAACACGAATTTCCTGTATTGGTCGGGGTCAAGGGTTTCACCATAAACATTACCCTCTTCCGTAACCATTCGCTCTATTCCTAAAACCCATCTTGCCTGTTCCGACTTAAAAGTGTGTATCAGCGCTTCAAGCCTAAAGCGGTGTTCTTCCACAGGAAATGGACCCTGTTCTTTCACCTCTTCCGTTATGCTTGTGATGATCTCCGCAAAACGCTGACCTTCTGCCGCTGATACCCATTCCAAGAACAACCGCTTTTCGCCAATCCCCGCATACTTAAATAATTCTTGCGTAAGTTTAACTCTTTTCTCGGCGTAAACATTACCTTCCAGGTAATGACAATCACCAGGGTGTCACCCGAGAACAAGGGCCGCATCATAGCCGGCCTTGAGCGCTTCTGCCAGGAATATAGGATCCACCCGCCCCGAGCACATGATCCTTATGACTCTCAACGTCGGCGGGTATTGAAAACGCGAAACACCCGCAAGGTCGGCTCCTGCGTAGGCACACCAATTACAGAGAAAACCGAGCATTCTGGGTTCAAAATCGTTACTCATGTCTTTATTCTCCACACATTGTTGCTAATTCGACTCCGCTCGAAGAGCATCAATCGCTGCCATAATCTGGCTATCCCGAAAATGCACCATATCAATGGCTTTCTCCGGGCAACTCGCTGCACAAATCCCACACCCCTTACAGGATGCACTGATGTTCTCAGCCCTGTATCCTTTTCCGGCCACCTCGATCAATCGAATAGCGCCAAACGGACATAAATTGGTACATAAACCGCAGCCTATACACTTCTCCTGATCCACCACGGAAACTATAGGCTCAACAGTCATCTCCTCCTTTTGAAGGATGATCGCAGCTCTCGCAGCCGCTGCCTGTGCCTGTGCTATACTTTCTTCGATGGGTTTTGGATAATGCGCAAGCCCGCATACGTAAACACCATCAGTGGCAAAATCAACAGGGCGAAGTTTCATGTGAGCTTCCAGGAAGAAATTATCCTGGTTAAGCGTGACCTTGAAAAATCTTGCCAGATCTTCATGGTCCGTCGGGTAGATTGCCGTAGCGAGATGAATAAAATCGGCTTCCAGCGCTACCGGCATCTGAAGAACATGGTCAATTACCGTTACTTTTAATACCTGTCTCCCGTCATCAGTGGTAATTTCTTCAACCACCGGTTTGTTTTCAAGGGTATACCGAATAAATATTATCCCTTTCTGGCGTGCTTCGGTATACAGTTCTTCCCTTCGTCCGTATGTTCTAAGATCACGGTAAAGAACAAAAACATCCATATCGGGATTTAATTCTTTTAGCTCCAGAGCCTTCTGGATCGCGGCTGTACAGCAGATCTTCGAACAGTACGGTCTGTCTGGCTCTCTCGACCCCACGCATTGAATGAAAACTGCACACCTGGCATTTTCTACCATCTGGGGATTTTTTTCGATGGCTTCATCAAGTTCGTGCCAGCGGAACACGCGATCGCTCTTACCATACAGATACTCATCTGGTTCCAGACTTTCAGCGCCCGTAGCCAGTATGGCCACTCCGTGATTAATGGTTCTTTCACTGTTACCATTTCTGATGGTAGAATTAAAGTTCCCCACAAATCCTTCAACATCAACAACTCTGGAATTCAAAAGAACTTCTATCTTGGGATGATCATTTATTTTGCTGATAAGGTCTTTCAAGTATTCCTGGATATCTTCCCCTTTCCAGGTTCTTTTCAAATGGAGTGCCTGACCGCCAAGACGATCGTTCTTTTCTACCAGGTAAGTTTTGTATCCCTGGTCAGCCAGAGTTAAAGCTGCTACCATTCCAGAAACACCGCCACCAACCACCAGGGCCTGCTGAGATAACTTCACCTTGATTTCTTCCACAGGTTCCAGCAACGCAGCTTTGGCCACCGCCATTCTAACAAGATCTTTTGCTTTTTCCGTAGCTTTCTCCGGTTCCGAAGAATGCACCCAGGAATCCTGGTCACGGATGTTGGCCATCTCAAAAAGGAACCGGTTGAGGCCGGCTTCACGCAGAGTTTCCTGGAAAAGCGGCTCATGGGTTCTCGGGGTACACGCCGCTACCACCACGCGGTTTAGTTTGTGTTCTTTTATTGTGTTAACTATGTTTTCCTGGGTATCCTGTGAACAGGTGAAAAGGTTTTCTCCTGCATAAACAACATACGGAAGGGTTTTGGCATATTCCACTACCTCCGGTACCTTGACAACACTTCCAATGTTAATACCACAATTGCAAACAAAAACTCCTATTCTGGGCTCTTCACCACTGACAGGAACCTCTTCAGGATATGACTTTGTTTTGGTCAAAGTACCCCGAACCTCTGCAAGGGTTACTTCAGATGCTGCAGCCGCAGCACTTGCTTCCATAACCGAATAAGGAATATCCTTGGGACCATTAAATGCACCGCAAACAAAAATACCATCTCTGGAAGTGGCAACCGGAGAAAACGAAGATGTTTCGGCAAAACCATCAAAATCGACCTCAACGCCTAGCCTTTTTGCCAGTTCTTCCATTTCTTCGCTGATTTCAAGTCCCACCGAAAGTACGACCAGATTAAATACTTCACTCTCAAGTTCGCCATTTTCGTTTACATATGTAATAATTATATCTTTTGTTTCGGGGACTTCCGCCAGCGTGTGTATTCTGCATCTGATGAAACGGATACCAATTTCTTCTTTTGCACGATTGTAATAGCGCTCAAAATCTTTCCCGTATGTGCGCATGTCCATGAAAAAGATGGCTGTATCAACAGGCTCCGTTGCATGCTCTTTCGCTATTACCGCTTCTTTTATGGCATACATGCAACAAACACCGGAACAATATCCCTTGGCGGCTTTATGTAGATCCCTCGATCCCACGCACTGAAGCCATGCAATCTTCTTTGGCTCTGTTTTGTCCGACGGTCTTAATAGATGTCCTTCGTATGGTCCAGAAGCACTCAAGATTCGCTCAAACTGCGTACTTGTTACGACATTGGGATAACGAGAAAAGCCATAAGTGTCATAAACTTCAGGGTTAAATTCTTCAAATCCAGGGGCGAGAATTACCGCTCCCACGTTCAGCTCGAAGACTTCTTCTTTCTGATCAAAATCTACTGCTTCGGCAGGACAAAATTTCTGACATGCCTTGCATTTACCTTTCTCAAAATATATGCAATTCGCTTCGTCAATGGCATATTTTAATGGAACAGCTTGAGGATATTTTACGTATGCGGCCTTACGGAAGTTCAGCCCTTCATTAAACTCATCGATAACTTTTCTCGGGCATTTCTCGGCACACCGGCCACAGGCAATACACTTCGTTACATCTATATATCTCGGTCGCTGTCGAATCTTAACGCTAAAATTTCCCGCTTCTCCCTTCACCTCTTCAACGTCTGCAAGGGTGATCACCTCAATATTCAGGTGCCTCCCGCACTCCACGAGCTTTGGTGAAAGGATACACATCGAACAGTCATTGGTGGGAAACGTTTTGTCAAGCTGAGCCATCACACCACCGATGGCAGAACTTTTCTCTATGAGATATACGAAATAGCCAGAATCCGCGAGGTCCAGTGCTGCCTGAGTTCCAGCAATGCCACCTCCTACAACCAATACTGCTCCAACTTTGGATCCTGGTTTCTTTTTATCAGCAGCACTCATGAACAAAACTCCTCATTTATGTTTTCAGAGATTAACTTCTATTTTCGGCCATTGCTTAATACATGCCAGCTATTCATGGTGTCTAACAAAACGAAAAATTTGCTAATGTGAAATGGAGCACAAGATGTTTACTTAAAACTTTAACTTTATGGTGTCAAGGAAAATCATCTATTTATCCCCATAAAAGAACTTCCCCAGCGAGGGGGCGAATACCCACTGGGGAAGTTAGGAGTAGGGGGAGGGGAAGGTCTGAAGTAATTGCCCCTCTTTTGCCCTATAGTGGAGCAATCCCCGTGCCAAAAATACACACTTAAGCCTCCCAATTGTAACACCCTGATTTTACAGCATCTATCTGGGGAACATTAGCTCTTCGTAATATATGATTGTTAACTTACTGTAATATAATGTTAACTTAACCTCTCATGAGCTGCCACCGTTTACTGGGTGGATAATTCCGGCAGTTTCTTTAACCATTTCCAAAGCGTTACCCTGCTAACACCCAGCAACCGGGCTGCTGCTGTCTTATTGTAGCCCGTTCTTTTCAACGCATCCAGAATCTCATCCTGGCTCTTCACAAGGTCCTCAAGCTTTCTTCTCTTTACCTGCTTCTTATGCTGTTTTCCTATAATCGTCATCGGAAGGTGTTCCGGTTCAATATAATTCGATCTGCATGTAACAAAGGCATATTCCAGAGCCCCAAACAACTCGCGGACATTGCCGGGCCAGTGATAAGATAGTAGTGCTTTCAGAGCAGGAGGACTAATGGCCGGGACCGGGCGTTGAGTCCTCTGCGCTATTTTCTCCACGTAGTAATTTATCAACAACACTAGGTCACCCTCCCTTTCTCTCAAAGGAGGCAGGTAAATAGGGATGATGTTAAGTCTGTAATAAAGATCGTCCCTAAATTTTCCTTCTTCGATACGCGCGGGAAGGTCCCTGTGAGTAGCAGAAATAAACCGCACATCCACAGATATTGGATGGTAATCTCCCACTCTTTCGATTTCTTTACTTTCCAGTACACGCAGCAGTTTTACCTGTACACCAAGCGGTATGTCGCCTATTTCGTCAAGGAAAAGTGTTCCCTTATGAGCCGCTTCAAAACGACCGATACGATCCTTGTTGGCCCCGGTGAATGCTCCTTTTACGTGCCCGAACAACTCACTTTCAAGTAGCGACCTACTCAGCGCAGCACAGTTGACTTTTATGAATGGCCCTTTTCTTCTTTTACTCAACTTATGAATAGCCGCAGCCACAAGTTCTTTACCAGTTCCGCTCTCGCCATAAATGATCACGGGAGCATCACTCAGGGCGGCACTTTTTATAAGGTCGAAGACCTTTTGCATGGGCGGACTACTTCCTATCATTCCCATGAAACCGGATGGCTGGGATAGTTTTTGCCTGAGAGTATGAATTTCCTGGTCTCTTCTTATAATTTCGGAGATATCTGTTATAGATTCAATAGCTGCTGTGAACTGACCATTTGAATCCCGAACGGCTACGGCATTTTTAAGGATATGCACCGGGTGCCCATCTTTGTGGATAATTGTACACCGCTGCTTGTGAAACTTTTGTCCTCTGAATAAAGCACATTTGGACATATCGCCACCTGGCAACATGCACGAATCCCCCCTGAACACGGTACACGGTTTCCCAATCAACTCGCTCGGGCTATAACCGCTTATAGATTCCACAGCCAGATTGGCATAAACAATTTTGCCCTTTCTGTCTATGACGAGAATACCATCCGGAATGAGGTCACAAATTTGGTCGAAATAGGCGGGAGAAAAAATGGCCGAGCAACCTTTGCTCAAATCCACGTCTTGGTACTGGAAGTTCTGTGACATAGATCCTCACCTGCTGATGCGGTTTTATATATATTTGCACATAAATGAACAAACTTAAAAAATTCTTCTGGTGGCAAACACCATCCTTAACTTTTTTACGTAAACATAGTGTTAAATATTTTTTAAGTTAACGATAACAAGACACAGCGGGAAAGTAAAGAAGAGATGTTACAAAAAATACTCTAATAAATTTATTATTGAAAGAGCTAACATATTGGATTAGTATACATATAATAAACTTATATTCGAAATACGTACGTATTTCGCTCGAGTTAGGGCGGGTAACTCAGTGGTGAGAGTGCCATCCTCACACGGTGGAAGTCGAGAGTTCGAATCTCTCCCCGCCCATCATGTTTGATTGAGCTTTACCTGCCCTGATAATTCACTCCTCTCTTAACACGGGGAAAATCCTTTTTTTGCCGGCACGGGAACTCCTATGGAAGATATTGAAATTAGACTCTTTGCCACCCTTCGAGAAGGAAGATTTGACAAGAAGAAAATAAAATTAGGCAGTATTCGAAAGGTTGAGGATTTCTTGCGGCATTTCGACATAAAACCTGAAGAAGTGGCAATCATATTCATTAACAGGAAACATGCTCGACTGGATACTGAAATCAAGCCAGGTGACGTTGTTTCCTTCTTTCCCAAGATAGGGGGAGGATACGTCATTACATGAACGACAAAATTAATGATAAAGAAAGCTGCCTTTACCGGTTACTGACGCCTCCCTTGCCAGGTATGCCAGGAATCTGGGTACTATAAGTGCAGACGGGCAGAAGAAGCTCTTTTCCACCAAAGTGATAATTGCAGGATTGGGTGGGCTTGGGGGTTACGTTGCCGATGTTCTTGTTCGCTTAGGAGTGGGAAAGGTCATTGGAATCGACTATGATTCCTTTTCCGAAGGAGTAGAAAGCAAGCTGGGCACGCCTTCGTTTACTCCACCTGTGGCAGCTGGAATAATGGTAGCTGAAGGAGTAAAAATACTCCTTGGTGAGAACCATAAAGAAAGCTTCCTTATTTTTTTCGACCTCCTGAACGTTGAATTCCAACGATTAAATTTATAACCGATCCTTAAAGACTCCTGTCTTTTGAGCTAACCAGTAGAAAAACCTTGACAAGAAAGGCTTGCAGATTACAATATTTCGACTTTATAAGAAATCCGCCACGGTGGGTTAAAACGTGCGAACAACTGACATGATTAGCTATCAGATGCAATTCGTTTAAAAGGAGACACTATCATGGGTATTGTGGCTGACAAAATTCGAGAACTCAAGGAAAAAGAAGCAAAAATCAAGGAGATGGGCGGTCCCAAGGCTGTTGAAAAACAGCATCAACGGGGAAAATTAACCGCCAGGGAACGACTGGATAAATTCTTCGATCCCGGGACGTTTAAGGAACTGGATATATTTGTCAAACATCGTGGCACCCTCTTTGGCCTCGACAAAATGGAAATACCTGCAGACGGAGTTGTCACGGGATATGGCCTTGTAAACGGGCGAAAAGTTTTCGCTTTTTCACAGGACTTCACGGCCAGAGCGGGAACCCTGGGAGAAATGCACGCAAAAAAGATCTGCAAGGTAATGGATCTGGCATTGAAAGTCGGTGCGCCACTGGTTGGATTCAACGATTCGGGTGGAGCACGAATCCAGGAAGGAGTGGATGCCCTATCAGGCTACGGACAGGTATTCTACAGGAACGCGATCGCATCAGGTGTTATTCCTCAAATATCGGCAATTATGGGGCCGTGTGCCGGAGGCGCTGTTTATTCACCAGCCATGACGGACTTTGTCTTTATGGTCAAAAAGACCAGCTATATGTTTATTACGGGTCCGGACGTGATAAAGTCAGTGCTTGGCGAAATAATCACCCAGGAAGAGCTTGGAGGAGCTAATGCCCACGCATCAAAAAGCGGTGTTGCTCATTTTGCATGTGAAAATGATGAAGACGCAATAGAACAGATTAAAGTCCTGCTGAGTTTCCTCCCCAACAATAACGTGGACGATCCTCCCGTTTCACCAACCAATGATGATCCAAACAGGATCTGCCCGGAGCTGGATTCTATAATTCCTGACAATCCTCTCGGTTCCTACGACATAAAAGATGTAATTACCTCGATAGTTGACGATGGCTTTTTCTTCGAAGTACATAAAGACTACGCACAAAATATTGTGGTTGGATTTGCCCGATTAAACGGACGGCCAATCGGAATAATTGCCAACCAACCGCTGGTTCTGGCCGGATGTCTGGATATTAACTCATCAGATAAGGCCACTCGCTTTATCCGGTTTTGCGATTCGTTTAACATTCCGTTACTGACAATCGCTGACGTACCCGGATACCTTCCAGGAAGCGAACAGGAATGGGGAGGCATCATCAGACATGGTGCCAAGTTGCTCTGGTGTTACTCAGAAGCTACAGTACCTAAAGTAACACTTATCACCAGAAAAGATTATGGTGGGTCTTATCTCGCTATGTGTTCCAAAGATCTTGGCGCTGATATAGCTCTTGCATGGCCTACGGCTGAAATTGCCGTTATGGGAGCTGAAGGGGCTGCCAATATCATTCACCGACGAGAGATAGCAGCAGCAGAAGACCCTGAAGCAAAAAGGAAAGAAAAAATAGAAGAATATCGTAAACTTCTTTATAACCCATACATCGCCGCTTCCAGGGGATATATCGATGGAGTTATTGTCCCAAGTGAGAGCAGGGTTAGACTTATTGATGCTTTCGAGACACTAGCAACCAAGCGAGAAATGTTACCACCCAAGAAACATGGCAATATACCGATGTAACCAGTATGGCTGAATCAAGTTTTTCCACAGCCATTAGCTCAATATAAGAAACGGAACAGACAATAACAACTACTTTGGTTGTATTTTCATCGTAAATTAAACAACTTGCAAGACGGATCAAGTAACGGATTGACTATGGCAGAAAATAGTACTCTTCCAAAAGCATACGAACCGGCTGAAGTAGAACAAAAATGGTACCAGTTCTGGATGGAGAAAAATCTGTTTCACGCAGATGAAAAAGCTGAAGGTGAAACATTTTCCATTGTTATTCCACCTCCCAACGTAACAGGGTCCCTTCACATGGGGCACGCTTTGAACAATACCCTTCAAGACATTCTCTGCAGATATAAGAGAATGAGGGGATACATAGTTCTCTGGATGCCCGGCACAGATCACGCGGGCATTGCCACTCAAAATGTCGTGGAAAAACAGTTGGCCTCCGAAGGGCTGACCCGTCAGGAACTCGGGCGAGAGAAGTTCATCGAAAGAGTATGGGAGTGGAAGGAAGAGTATGGAGGGAAAATAGTCAACCAGTTAAAAAGACTTGGGGCATCGTGCGATTGGGCAAGAGAACGCTTCACCATGGACGAAGGCCTATCAAGGGCAGTGAGACTCGTATTCGTAACCCTTTATAACGTTGGTCTTATTTACAGGGGACACAGGATAATTAACTGGTGCCCGAGATGCGAAACGGCTCTTGCCAATCTTGAAGTTGAGCCGGAAGATCACGATGGATTCCTTTATTACATAAAATATCCCATCGAAGGAGAAGACGATTTTATTACAGTGGCCACCACCCGTCCGGAGACAATGTTGGGCGATACCGCTGTAGCGGTGAATCCGGATGATCCGAGATATAAGAAATATCATGGCAAAAAAGCGATCCTACCTCTTGTTGGTAGAATTCTCCCAATTATTGCTGACTCGTATGTTGAGCCTGAATTCGGTACGGGAGCTCTCAAAATAACTCCTGCCCATGACCCCTACGACTTTGAAATAGGCAAGAAACACAATCTGGATACTGTTCAGGTAATTGACGGAAAAGGCAAGATGTCTGAAGCGGCCGGGAAGTATGCGGGCATGGACAGGTATGAATGCAGAGAAAAAATAATTGAGGATCTAAAGGAACAGGGGCTCCTGGAAAAAATAGAGAAGTACCAGCATCGGGTTGGCCATTGTTACAGATGTAAAACCGTTATTGAGCCAGCTCTTTCAAAGCAATGGTTCGTTAAGATAAAGCCTTTGGCAGAAGAAGCGATAAAAGCGGTAAAGGAAAACAAAACTAGGATTATACCTGAGCAGTGGACAAAAAACTATTATGACTGGCTGGAAAATATAGAAGATTGGTGTATCTCGAGACAGATCTGGTGGGGACATCGCATTCCTGCCTGGCACTGCAAAGAGTGCGGCGAAGTAACGGTGTCAATGGAAACTCCTGAGAAATGTTCCAGTTGCGGATCTTCAAACATATTCCAGGACACAGATGTGCTTGATACATGGTTCAGCTCGGCATTGTGGCCTTTCTCGACCCTGGGCTGGCCCGAAAAAACTCTTGAGCTCGAACGCTTCTACCCGACTTCGGTTCTCGTTACCGGTTTTGACATACTCTTTTTCTGGGTCGCTAGAATGATGATGATGGGTCTCTACTTTATGAAAGATGTGCCCTTCTACGATGTGTATATTCACGCTCTGGTAAGGGATGCCGAAGGCCAGAAAATGAGCAAATCAAAGGGCAACGTAATTGACCCGCTCATCATGATGGATAAATATGGAACAGATGCTCTGCGATTCACTCTTACAGCCTTCGCAATACAGGGTAGGGACATAAAACTATCTGAAGAAAGAATTGAAGGGTACAGACATTTTATTAACAAAATTTGGAACGCTTCGCGCTTTGCTCTGATGAATCTCGAAGATTTTACCCTGGAAGGCGATTATCCTCCGAAACCCACGACCCTGGCAAATCGCTGGATATTGAGTGCTCTTCAAAAAGTTATCCAGGAAGTTGAATATTCCCTTGAAAACTATGTGTTCAACCAGGCAGCAACATCCTGCTACCAGTTTTTCTGGCATCAGTTCTGTGACTGGTACCTGGAAATCATAAAACCGCTCCTATATGGCAAAGACACCCCCGTGCGAAAAGAAACACAGAAAACCATGCT
>QMLL01000023.1 GCA_003646715.1 Deltaproteobacteria bacterium | reverse complement strand
TTTCGTTTGCCCGACCTGCTGGTGTTTTGACATTCAGGATGAAGTGTACAAAAACGAAGGAGACCGTTTAAGGAACTGGGATTCTTGCATGTTCCCGATTTTTACTTTACATGGATCCGGACATAACCCAAGGGCACAGAAACTACAGCGAGTACGCCAGCGGTTCATGCACAAATTAAAGTACTACGTGGATAAGTATGGTAATGGGGTTGCCTGTGTAGGTTGCGGAAGATGTGTTGTTTCATGTCCCGTGAATATAGATATAAGACGTGTAATAGAAATAATGGCTACTGACGTTTGCGAGAGAGAGGAATAGGCTGATGGAAAATCCTTATTTGCCTTGTCCTGTTAAAATAGAAGAAATTATTACAGAAACCACTGATGGTGCATTGAAAACCTTCAAGCTTGTTTTTTTAAGGCCTGAAGACGAGGCGAAATTTGCCTATCTTCCCGGACAATTTGCGGAGATTTCCGTGGCCGGAAAAGGTGAGGTCCCAATTGGTATAGCCACCTCTCCTACGGAAAAAGGTTTCTTAAAATTTACAATAAACAAGGTTGGCCTTGTCACAACTCACCTGCATAACATGCACCCGGGTGAAATCATCGGTGTAAGAGGACCTCTCGGCAAGAGTTACCCTTGGGACTGGTTTGAAGGCAAAAATTTGGTGATAATTGGTGGTGGTTTTGCTTTTACGACGTTAAGATCATCCATAGTTTATGTTCTTCATCCGGACAATCGCGACAGGTTCGGAGACTTAACCGTAATTTACGGTGCGCGCCATCCGGGGCTCTTGCTTTACAAGGATGAACTTGCGGAATGGGAACAGAGATCCGATATCAACATGCACATTACTGTTGATGCCACTGATGACCCTGACTGGAAGTATAACGTTGGATTTGTTCCCACCATTACAAAGGAGAAGGCGCCGAGTTCAGAGAATGCGTATGCCATAGTTTGCGGTCCTCCTATTATGATAAAGTTTACCCTCCCTATTTTGACCGAGCTTGGATTCCCACCCGAGCGGGTAATCATGAGCCTTGAAATGAGAATGAAATGCGGAATCGGAATGTGCGGTAGGTGTAACATTGGAACCGAGTACGTTTGTAAGGACGGTCCGGTGTTTACCCTTTCTCAACTTAATCAAATGCCTAACGAGTACTAATCCGGCACAATTTGAAAAAATAGCCTTCGCGGACATAGAAAAACCCCACCTTAAAGGCGGGGTTTTGATTTCAAGGAATGTGCTATTTTGGAAGATTGACCTCTTTCAGATCGGGACCAAGATATTCTCTTTCTTCCTCACCGAGTATTCCAAGAGACAGACAGATCAAAGTCCAGAGGTGCACCACATAGAAACCGCCCTCGTAATATTCGGATAGATCAAGAATCTGGGAATGGCAATTGTGGCATGGAGTGATACAATAGTGAGCCCCGGTTCTCATAATCTGGTCGAATTTTATCTTTCCAAATTTTCTTCTTGCATCGGTGTATCCTGACTGAAGATAACCGCCACCACCACCGCAGCAGAAATTGTTCGATTTATTCGGAACCATGTCCACGAAGTTTTCTTCACCCACTACGGACTTTACAACGAATCTTAAATCGTCTGCAACGGGATCTCCTAGAGATTTCCTTACAAGCTGGCAGGGATCCTGAACGGTAAACTTAATCTTAAGATCTTTGTTCCAGTCGGAATTTACCTTGAGCTTGCCTTCTCGAATCCACTGTGCGTAGTACTGAATGATGCTTTTGATTTCGAAATTGTAAGGGATGTTGAATTTTTTCAGTCCGGCCCGGACTGCATAAAATTCGTGGCCTCACTCTGTGTTAAGCCAGACCTTGCATTTCAGGTCCTCCACGGCTTTGACTTTTACCCTCACGATGTGCTCCCATGCCTCATCATCGGCAAGGAACATGCAATAATTCTCTGCTCCCCACCCTTTGGAGCCATACGTCCAATCTGCTCCTACCACATGTAAGATTTTCCAGAGAGGTACCATTTCTTCTGCTTCGGTCACAGGCTCTCTGGAATTCTGGTTAAGGAAAAATTCTGCTCCTTCCTTGTCAATAGGAGCCTGAAGGTCTTTGAATTGAGGCTGTGTTTCTTGAACTTCTTCCAGAACGTCCTCGACAACAAATCGCCAGTCTTCTTCTGACGCTCCCATGGCACTGCATGTATCATGTTTAAGTGCCATGTCGCACGATCCCCTAATACCCTTGGGACGTTCTTCTCTAGGCCATGTGGCTCTAGCCTCGTAAACAAGCCCTGGTATATCTATCTGCATCGGACAGGCGTAAATGCATCTCTGACACATGGAGCACATCCAGACCCAGGGTGAAGAAATAGCTTCCTCTTCAAGCCCCAGTAGAATCATTCTTAAGAATTTCCTTGGATCAAGCCCTTCTAAACCTGTAGCAGGACAACCAGCAGAACATGTTCCACACGCAAGACAGAGGTTGAAATTGCCTTCCGGCAACATTTCCTCAACCTTCTTCTTGAACTCACCTTTAACTTTACTCAGGTTGATAGTTTGTTCACCCATTAGGATTACCTCCCTCGTTTCCTTAAAGACAGGCCAAAAACTACACTACGTCATTATAAACAGAATATAGCTGAGTAGTTGTACCCGGTCAAGAAAAAACTCCTTTTAAATTATCTTTTCACAGGCTTACACTTTTATTTCCCGTAAATTACACGATTTTAATTCCCATTTTGTTTATCAGGTTCAATCCTCCTTCAAGGCATATAACATCCTCGTAACCGTGTGAATTTAGAAGAAGTTGAATTTCATACGATCGAATTCCCGAATCGCATATTGTAATTATCTTCTTATCTCTTGGTATCTTCTCTATATTTCGCCGCACGTCCATGTATGGAATATTTAACCAGCTGTCACCGAACTTCTCGACATACGGTTTGGCGGCAATCTCCGCATTGGAATCTAGTATTATGGCATTGTGTTTTTTCAGATCGCCTATTATGTCCAGAAATTCTTTTACCTCCATGCGCTTGTATAATCCATCCAGGAAATTGGCGGCGGTGTTTCCGAGGGCATTAAGGGAATCCATAGCAGAAGCGTATGGAGGAGAATATGCTATTTCAAGGTTGGAAACTTTATCGACTGTAAAATTGCCCTGCATCAGGGCGACGATTGAATCGAGACGGACCGAGACCGCATCATTATTGTCTCCAATTGCCTGGAAACCCAGAATCCTGCGTGTCTGCTTATCTACTACCAGTTGCAAATATAGCAATGAACGAGTGGGATAGTAATGGGCTCTATCATAGCCAACTGTAAGAACCCTGTCAGCGTTAATTCGCTCCGTGAGCGCACTTTCAAGAGATAACCCGGCAGAGCCCGCACAGATGTCGAACACTTTTATAATGAAACTTCCAACTACCTCGTCAAAAGTTTCCGGCTTACCGGCAAGATTTGACCCGATGACTCTACCGTGGCGATTTGCTAGAGATCCCAGGGGAAGATACATTCTTTTCCCGGTTAGAAGGTTGGTGTTCAATATACAATCTCCACCAGCATAGATGGATGGATCAGAGGTACATAAGTGCTTGTCAACCAATATTCCTCCCTTGTCTCCCACAGCGAGCCCGGCTTTTTTGGCAAGTTCGTCGTTAGGTCGAACACCGACGCACATTATGACAAGGTCGGTATCCAGCGTGCGGTTGTTCGTGATTACTTTGCGGACGTTACCCTGGCTGTCACCTTCCAGGCTCTCTACCCTCTCTCCAACATAAACCTTCACGTCGTTTTTCTCCAATTCTGCCTTTACCATCTGAGCAAAGTTATAATCAAACATGAAGGGAAGGAGATGATCCATGTATTCAACGATGGTCGTATCAATTTCCCACATATCTGAAATGGCTTCAGCCATCTCGATACCTATAGCTCCACCGCCGATAATAACTGCTTTTTCAACTTTTCCGCGAGTAATCATCGACTTCAGTTTCAGGGCCGAGTTTATGTTTGAAACAGTAAATACATTTCCGAGATCAGAACCGGGAATGGGAAGTACATTCGGTATGCTACCTGTGGCTAATACCAGCTTGTCATACTCAAGAAAGTCTTTTTCACCTGTGTCCAGATTTTCTATTTCGACCTTCTTTTCGCTCCGATTAATATTTAGCGCTCTCGTTCTGGTTAAAACTTTAACCCCTTTGCCTTCGAGAAAAAATTTCTCGTCACGGATTACGTGAAAACTCGTTGACATTAGCTCTTTTTCGTTTGGGATATCGTCTGAGATGTAAAAAGGGATTCCGCACCCTCCATAAGAAATGAAACGATCCTGTTCGACAATGATAGCGTCTGCCGAAGGATCCAGTCTTTTCAGGCGACATGCCGCCTTGGGCCCTGCTGCTACTCCACCAATAATAACAACTTTTTGTCCCATGTTTTTTCTCCTTCTCCACTGAACGATTACGCTTTCACAAAATAGCTGGTTTCTGTATGCTTATTCAATATTGTACTACCACTAACGAATGCGCTAAAGATTCGCTTGCAGTTTTTTGTTGACAATTTTAGGTATAATAAATTTTTTCAGATTTTATGTCAGGACCGAGTAGATGACAATAAAAATCACAAGTACTATTTTCATGGGAGGAGAACTATATGAAAACTTACCTGGACTGTTTCCCGTGCTTTTTGTCTCAAGCGCTAAGAGCCGCAAGAATTGCCACTGACGACGAAATGAAAATAAAGAGGGTCCTGGATAAAGTGGGGATGATGCTAAAAGATATTCCTCTCGATAGCACTCCTCCGGAGACCGGCCGCTTAATTTACCGAATAGTACGTGAAATTACCGGTAATAATGATCCGTATAAAGAAATAAAAGAAGAAAGTACGAAAATTGCCCTTGGGCTTTATCCGTCTTTAAAAGCGAAAGTAGAGGAATCTGACAATGACTTGCTTCTTGCCATAAAAATCGCTATTGCCGGAAATGTAATTGATTTTGGTGCAAACTGGAACTTTGACATTTCAGAAGAGGTAGAAAAGGTCTTGGAGAAAGATTTTGCGATTTGTGACTATGATGAATTCGAAAGATGTTTGAATGATACTGAGGAAGTCCTATATCTGGGTGATAATGCGGGAGAATGTGTCTTTGACAGGGTGCTAATAGAAAAGATCGGTAAAAAAGTCAAATACGTTGTTCGGGGAATGCCGGTCATAAACGACGAAACATACGAAGATGCCATCAAGGCAGGTATCGGGGAAATAGCAGACATTATATCTTCGGGAACTGATGCCCCGGGGACGATTCTTGAAACCTGCAGTGGAGAATTTCGAGACCTTTTTTATGATTCAAAATTTATCATCAGTAAAGGACAGGGAAATTATGAAGCTCTCTCCGATGTAGATGTTCCTATATTTTTTCTGTTCAAGGCAAAGTGTGAAGTTATTGCAAGAAACATCGGTGTAAAAAAAGGTGATATTGTTTTGAAGTACTCTGTACGGAAAGATGATTTAGCAAAGAAACGAATATTTTCTTAAAACACACAAACTTACGATCTGCGGCAGGTCTTTTGACTTGCCGCATAAATTGCCTGATGTTTTCGGTGATCAGAAAGGCAGTCATTCCCAGGTCTGAAGTTCGTATCCTTTGGGAAGATGAGCTGTGCCTTTCACACATGGCAAACTCGTGGCTTCGTGAACTTTTTCTATGATCTCGTTGATGTTCTCGCAAAATCCTCCGTCTCTGGCTACCCAGCCTTCAGAAGTTTTCTTTGCGAAGGTGCAGGTGCAGAAATGGATTACTTCGGCTCCTTTGGCTTTGAGGATTTTTGCAAGATCTTCCGTTTTTTCTCCTGGGCAGTGGCAGGTAAAAACCCCCATGAGTTCGCAGTCCTCATAAATCTTAAACCCTTCTATTTTGTTTTTCAGGCTGCGGAAACAGTTGGTTAGGGGGCATCTATCCATGTTCTTCTCACATCGAATAATTCCTATCTTTTTCATACTGTGCCCTCCTGTTTGATTTAAATATGTTCTTGGGATCCATCGTTGATGTTCATTATAAAACAAAAGTGTCTTTAATCGTAGCCTTTTTAGGACTAGTCAGATATTTTTCTAAGCCAAGACCTTTATCCTTCGAATATACAGTGTTTTTTGAGTAATATACGGTATTTTTTTCTTGACAATGTTTATATGGCCAAATATAATTAGGCATTCCTAACTAAGGAGGCTATTATGAACTCTACTGTTTTCCTAAGTGCCAGCCTGGAAGATTATTTGGAAGCAATATTCCACATAGTCAAAGAAAAACAAGCAGCAAGAGCAAAGGATATAGCGGAACGACTCAAAGTTAAGGGCGCATCTGTTACCGGTGCTTTGCGGTCTCTGGCTGAGAAAAAGCTAATAAACTACGCTCCTTACGACATCATAACTTTAACATCTGAAGGAAGGAAAATTGCTGAAGAAATTGTTAGACGCCACGAGGTCTTGAAAGAATTTTTTTTGAACGTTCTTGCACTTGAAGAAGAAGAAGCAGAGGAGTGTGCCTGCAAGGTAGAACATGTTATCTCACCTGCTGCCCTTGAAAAGTTAGTGTGTTTTTTGCAATTTATCGAAGTTTGTCCAAGAGGGGGGAAAAAGTGGATTAGAGGTTTTTGGTACCAGTGTGAACATGGACAGACAATGGATAATTGTGAGCACTGTGTTGAGTTGTGCTTGGAAGAGCTCAGAGACAAAAACAAGAAAATGAAAGGAGGAAAAGGAATGGTTATTCCGCTCACGGCATTGAAACCAAATAGCAAGGGGAGAATAGTCAAGATAAAGGGGCGAGGTGAGGCTAACAAGAGGATAGTGGATATGGGAATAACTCCGGGTGCCTTAGTTGAGGTTGAAAGGGTTGCACCCCTGGGAGATCCAATAGAGGTGAAAATAAAAGGTTATCACTTATCTTTGCGGAAAGAAGAAGCTTCCAATATAGACGTGGAACTTCAGATATAAGGGAGAAAAGGTGTGAAGATGCAGAATGAAAAGTGCCAAATTCCGCTGACAATGGTGGGTGAGGGGGAACGTGTGAAGCTCTGTGGGGTTAATGCTGGACGATGTTTGCAGTGCCGTCTTGCTTCAATGGGATTGGTGGCAGGGGCTGAGATACAGGTTGTAAGAAATTCTTTCCGTGGCCCTTTTGTCGTAAAAGTGGGAAATTGTCGCCTGATTCTAGGGCGTGGAGTGACGCATAAAATAATGGTGGAATAATTTTTTTGTCATGTATGTTAGGTTAGCCTAATAATATAAGGAATGCTTAATTTATTGTGGAGGTGGCAAATTGTCATGAAGAAAATAACTGTTGCTCTAGCGGGAAATCCTAACTCCGGAAAAACAACAATTTTTAACAATCTAACCGGAACCAGGCAACACGTAGGAAATTATCCGGGTGTAACCGTAGAGAAAAAGGAAGGAGTGTGTAGATACCAAGAATACGAAATCAAGATAGTAGATTTGCCTGGCACCTACAGCCTCACCGCTTACTCTACCGAAGAGATCATTGCAAGAAATTTCATAATAGAAGAGAAACCGGATGTGATTGTGGACATATTGGATGCTTCAAATCTTCAGAGAAATCTCTACCTTACAACACAGTTCATGGAACTGGGAGTTCCGTTGGTGCTAGCGCTCAATATGGCAGATGTAGCAAAAGCCAGAGGGATTAAATTTGATTTAGAGAAGCTTTCCCATTTCTTCGGGGCACCGGTAATACCGACAGTAGGAAATAGGGGCAAAGGAATGGATGAACTTCTCGAAGCCATTATTGCGGTTGCTACTGGGAAATTCAAGAAAAAACACATGCCAATCAACTACGGAAAAGAGCTGGAGAATGAAATAAACAACATTGAGAAGATAATATCGGAAAAAAAGAAAAACGAGTGCAGAAAATACGGAGCAAGGTGGGTTGCAATTAAACTTCTTGAAAACGATGAAGAGGTCAGGAGACTATTTAACTCGCAAGAGGTTCTTTCGGAAGTTGATGAAAGGGCTCGCCGCCTTGAGAAACTTTTTGGGGATCCGCCAGAGATAATTCTTGCTGATCGTCGCTATGGGTTTATATCCGGCGCTTGCCAGGAAGCTGTCCGAAGTACCGTTGAATCCAGGTATACAATGTCTGACCGTATTGATTCTATTGTCACTAATAGAGTTCTGGGTATCCCAATATTCCTGGGGCTTATGTATCTGGTTTTTCAACTTACTTTTACACTTGGTGATCCTCCTATGGGTTGGATTGAGAACTTATTTGGCTGGCTCAGTGAAATTGTTGCAAGTTGGTGGCCAGCGGGCTCTGAGAGTGCCCTAAAGTCGCTTCTGATTGATGGAATTATAGGAGGAGTCGGAGGTGTTGTTGTCTTCCTCCCAAACATTTTGCTCCTTTTTCTCGCTATTGCGGTGCTGGAAGACTCAGGTTACATGGCGCGTGCGGCCTTTATCATGGACAGGGTAATGCACAAAATTGGGCTGCACGGGAAAAGTTTTATTCCCATGTTAATCGGTTTCGGTTGTTCGATACCGGCAATTATGGCTACCAGAACCCTTGAGAATGAAAAAGACCGGCTTACCACCATTTTGGTTACCCCGCTTATGAGCTGTGGGGCACGACTGCCCATATACGCTCTCATTATACCTGCTTTCTTCCCAACGAAATTATATGGTCCAATGTTGTGGACAATCTATGTAGTTGGGATCCTCATGGCAATAATCATGGCAAAGGTAATTCGTTCGACCCTTTTCAAGGGAGCTTCCACTCCCTTTGTTATGGAACTGCCGCCGTACAGACTTCCCACGCTGAGAGGAATTCTGATTCATGTGTGGGAACGGTCGTGGCTTTATCTTAAAAAAGCTGGGACCATAATTCTCGCAATATCTATTGTTTTGTGGGCTGCCACTAATTATCCCAAGAAGTCGGTCTATGAACACGATTATGGGAAAATGTTGAGTTCAATAGAAACTGAGTATTTGAATAGAGTGGGGAGCTTGGGTGAGAAATTGGGAGTAACCCTTGATCCTCAAGTTATGGCAGCGATCCTGGAAGGGGATAAAGACGCCTTAGGAGAAATTTCAACAAGGAAGAACCTGTTAGATGAAATTGTACGGATGGAAAGTTTGATTCAAGAAGCGAAAAAGCAGTTCATGACTACGATTGAAGTGCAAGGGATAGAAGAAGGGACTGCTGAATATCGTTCCCTTCAAGATCAACTTGCTAATACGTTGGAGAAGATTAAGGGCAACAATCCGAAGGTTTACGATGCCGTTATTGCATATCTTGAAGAGATAAAACCTCAATACGAGGAACGTCTCATGGAAATTGAGAATCAGAAAAAGGCAGAGGAGCTTGCTTACTCTTTAGCAGGAAGGATCGGACATCTATTGGAGCCGATCTTACGTCCAATGGGCTTCGACTGGAGGATTGGTACGGCGCTGATAGGTGCTTTTGCAGCAAAGGAAGTATTTGTTGCTCAAATGGGAATTGTCTATTCCGTTGGTGAGGCCGATGAAGAGTCAGAAACCCTGAGAAAGCGCTTGCAAGCTAGCTATAATCCTCTAATTGGATTTTGCATTATGCTCTTTTGCCTCATCAGTGCTCCGTGTATGGCTACAATAGCAATCACCAAGAGAGAGACCAACTCTTGGAAGTGGGCTATGGTTCAGCTTGTTGGTCTCACCGTACTTGCCTGGATTATCACAGCTAGTGTGTATCAAATAGGCTCAATCCTAGAGATTGGGTTTAAGTAGGGAGATAAAGATGCAGATTATTATAGTTATCGGAATAGTAGCAATAGCACTCTCGGTACTAATTAGGGGGATTTACTTAGCGTTAACCGGGGAAAAGGGATGTAAATGTGCGAATGGCTCCTGTCCGTTTTTGAATGATGAGGGGTACTGGTGGCACCAAGACATTCCATGTACTACAGGTGAAGAAACGGATGAATGCACCAAATAGAGCGGCTCGATGATAGTTGAAAAGAGTAGAATTTGCAAGAAAAGAAATACTCCAGAGTGTTTAATCAACCTTAAGTATATCAGATTGGAGAAAATAATGATTGGTTCAAGATGTAAGATTATTGGAAAACGTCAAATAGAAAATTCTGAGAGACGATTAGAAAAGTCCTTTCCAAACAGCCTGAATCTTTGCATGTTGGATAAATCCTGCCAGAGAATAAGGCTTTTTTTAGAGCAAATGAGGCATGTAGTGGATTGTACGGAGCATGCGTTGACAGAATTTGTGGAAGTTCAAAAAATGGAGTCGATAAGATCGTTGGCTCAAGGTCTTGCGCACGACCTGAGGAACCTCCTCGTTGTTATTCTGGCGAATACACTAAAGATAAAGAAAATTGCAGGGAGCAAACAAGAAGTAGCAAATTCCTGCCAAAATATTGAGCAAATAGGGATGCGGATTGAAAGTTTGTTGGAGAAATTGGCTATTTTGGGGGATGCTTCGTCTACCGGAAACCTTCCTGAAATTGACCTGATTGCCGAGATTGAAGCATGTCTCAAGACTTATGAAATTTCGCTTCCAGAAAAGATAGAACTTAAATATGAACCTCAGGCAGATTTGCTTCCGGTTAGGCTAACGCTGGATGAACTCTGGCGAATCCTGACAAATCTCTTAAGTAATGCCGTAGAAGCAATAGAAGGCCCGGGAACCATAAGACTCACTGTCACGCGCAAAAGGGTGGATATGGAGTATTGCAAACTTCACGGAAATGCATATCCCGGTATGTTTGCAACACTAAGAGTCGAAGATACAGGAAAAGGCATACCACCACCAATTAGAAGTAAGATATTTGATCCTATGTTTACAACTAAATCTCAAGAGACTTCAAGAGGTTGGGGGCTTTCCATTGTTTACTCTGTCGTGAAGAATAGGGGGGGATGGATTGATGTTGTTAGCGAGTGTGGGGTCGGCACAACTATAGAGGTGTTTATCCCCATTATAGCTTCGTAAATAACAAATGACTCTCCCTTAGATGTTATGAATTTTGTCAAGTTTTTATAAGGAGGAAGCTATGAAGATGAACAGATGGTTGTTTTTGGTCTTATTGCTTTCGTTGTTGTTTGTTATGGTAGCGTCAGCTTCTGCAGATGAAAACAACGCCACAGAGCTGAAAGAATTGCTCCGAGTTACAAAAGAACTTCGTCAGAGGGTGGAGCAGCTTGAAAAGAAACTCCAGAAATACGAGGCAAAAGAGCAGCAACTAGAAGCAAAGCAACAGGAACTGGAAAAAGCAAAGGAAGAAGTAAGTGGAATAAAAAAAGCGCTGGGTAATCTGGAATTTGCCGCTGATATTACCATGGTCGCTCAAGGAACCATTAACAACGATGATAATGCGAAAAGAGCGGGTTCAGAAGGAAAAGACAAGGTTGATGCGGCCTGGTCAATGGACTTTGATATAACGAGCAAAATAGGTGAA
>QMLL01000022.1 GCA_003646715.1 Deltaproteobacteria bacterium | reverse complement strand
AGTGGAGTCTGATCCGAGGACTTCTTCGTTTTGCCCAACGCACTTCACTGCTCGCTTCTCTGAGCATCGCCCTTTTGGGCTGGCTTGCGCTTTGGCTTTTGTCCGGCCGTTTCTCAGGCGAAACTCTGCAGGTATTGGCTCTTGCTTTTTTAGCTCTGCCCTTCTGGGCACTTTTGCAATTGCACGGAGCTGCGTTGCGTGGCTTTGAGCGGATCTTAGCCAGCCAGTGGATTATCACCGTGATGCGACCTTTGAGCTTTCTCATTTTGATAGGCGTAACTTGGTTCTTCTTTAGAAAACTGGGAAATGCTCCTTTTGCCTTAGGTCTTCACATCCTTGCTGCAGGGATCGCCTTAGCTTTTGCCTTTTATCTCCTCCGGAGCCAGCTCATCCGTTCGGTGCCTTCTAATGTCGAGAGCCAAAATACCGCCGTGTGGGTTCGTAGTGCCCTCTCTCTGGCCTTCCTGGGAATTCTCAACCTGATCCCTCAACATGCGGGAATCCTGATACTTGGTTGGATGCGAGGTCCCGAAGAGGTGGGGCTTTACAAGGTGGCTTATCAGACGGCATCCCTTATCCCTTTTGGACTGATGGCGGTGAATACGGCAATAGCGCCTACGCTGGCACAGCTATATGCCGTAGGAGATAAGACTAAACTTCGCAAGGTCATGCTTACTGCATCTGCCGTAGCCACCGCTTTTGCTCTGCCTCTTGTGCTGCTGTTTATCTTCAAGGGAAAATGGTTCCTAAGCCTGGCTTTCGGAGAGGCGTTTGCAGAAAGCACGACCGCGTTAGCGATTATTACAGGAGGACAGACAATTAACGCGATGACAGGGCCAGTTGGGCTTTTGCTCATCATGAGCGGTTATGAGGGAAAAGCTATCCTGGGCAGGGGGATTGGCGGCGCAGTAAATTTAGTTCTCAACCTAGCTCTCATACAGCTCTGGGGAATCAACGGCGCAGCGGCTGCGCTTGCGATAAGTATTTCAATAACTATGCTTCTTTATACTTATTTTGTGATAAGAATTTTACAGGCGAGTTCATCTGGTGCTGGTGGTGCAAAATGAAGAAACCAAACTTTTTTATCATAGGTGCGCCGAAGTGCGGGACTACTTCATTGGCTACATGGCTTTCTGAGCATCCGAATATATATATGTCACCGATAAAAGAACCTCATTTCTACAGCGCGGACTTACCGAAGTATAGAGCAGTTAAAACCAAGAAAGAATATGATCTATTGTTTAAAGAAGCTGACCCTTCACGACATTATGCAGTTGGTGAGGCATCGGTTTACTATCTTTTTTCTCGTGTTGCTGTTCCTCAGATTGAG
Source organism: Deltaproteobacteria bacterium (assembly GCA_003646715.1). Classification (GTDB taxonomy): domain Bacteria; phylum Desulfobacterota; class Syntrophobacteria; order B119-G9; family B119-G9; genus B119-G9. The sequence goes on along the minus strand of QMLL01000022.1, from coordinate 10,145 downwards.
AGAGAGCATCCGGGTGCGAAATATATCGTGATGGTACGGAATCCTGTGGATATGGCATATTCACTTCACGAGCAACTAATTGTATCAGGTAACGAGCATATTCGCGATTTCGCGAAGGCATGGGAATTGTCACCGGAAAGACGCCAAGGCCGTGCGGTTTCTTGGTGGTGCAAAGACCCAAAAGTATTAGATTACCAATCAATCTGTAAATTAGGTGAGCAGTTGGAGCGTCTTTTCAAAATAGTATCGCGAGAGCGTGTGTTGGTGCTTATTTTAGATGATATCAAAGAGAACCCCCGGCGTGAATATCTAAAAGTTTTAGACTTTCTTGAGGTGCCAGATGACGGTCGAACAATTTTTCCGGTGAAAAACCCAGCAAAAGAACTCAGATGGCCCTTTGTCCAAAAAGGTGTTCGTCTCGTTGGAGAATGGTGGGTAGCCTTAAAAAGATTGGTAGGCATCCCAAGACATGTTGGCAGAACAGGCATTCTTAAAACAATAACACGATTTAACGTCCGCCATCGACCCCGAAACCCTATGAGTGAAGATCTAAGGCAACAATTGAGCAACTATTTCAGACAAGATGTGGAAAAGTTGAGCAACCTCATAGGTCGAGATCTGACCTACTGGTTGGAGAAGTGAAGATGCCTAAGAAACTTCCACGCCTGGCGCTATTCACAACATTCTTAGGAAGTGGTGGGGCAGAGCGAGTTACAGTAAACCTAGCGAAGGGATTTAGAAATCATGGCTTGAAGGTTGATTTAGTACTTACACGCTTCGGCCCTCAGCAGTATGAGATACCCAGTGGAGTTCGCTTAATCAATATAGGCGCTCCACGGATTTACGCTGCACTGCCCGGGATTATCCGTTATCTCAGGAGGACACAACCCGACATTGTGCTGTCTATGGGTGCAGCAGTTAATGTCACAGTTCTACTTGCCTGGCGTTTGGCTCGCAGTCGTGCTCACATTTTTATATCAGAAAGGAATTCTTTGATTGAAACTATGAGGAACAGCCGAGACTGGCGTGTGAAGTTGTTGCCTGCCTTTATCCGAAAAACCTACCCCTGGGCAGACGGAATTGTCGCTGTCTCAAAAGGTGTGGCGGAAGATCTCGTTAATGTCGTTGCTATACCTAAAGATAAGATTCGTGTTATATACAATCCTCTGGATTTGGAAGAACTGTTAGTAAAAGCAGAACAACATCTTAATCATCCCTGGTTTCGCGAAGGTGAACCGCCTGTTATTCTAGCAGCGGGGAGATTGACCCTCCAAAAAGACTTCACCACACTTATTTACGCTTTTGCTTTGGTGCACAAGGAACGTCCGGCCCGGCTGATGATCCTGGGGGAAGGAAAAGATCGAGCCCAGCTTGAGATGCTGGTTAGGAAGTTGGGGTTAGAAGAGGATGTAGCTTTGCCAGGTTTTGTAAAAAATCCCTATAAATATATGAAACGTGCCTCAGTTTTTGTGCTTTCCTCGAAATGGGAGGGTCTGCCAAATGTTTTGATTGAGGCCATGGCCTGTGGTTGTCCTGTAGTAAGTACAGATTGTCCCTCAGGCCCTGCTGAAATTCTGGAAAACGGAAAGTGGGGCAGATTGGTTCCGGTTCAATCTCCGGAACTATTGGCCAAAGCAATTCTGGAAACCTTGGAGAGCCCAATCGATGGTACAGAGCGTGCTAGACAATTTACATTGGAGCGCGTTACGAAGGAATATCTTAGATTTTTAGGTGTTGCAGAATGAGTTCCTTAGTACCAATTGCCGCGATTGCTGTAATAATCAGTAGCACTTTCGCTGCTGTGAGACCAAGAATCGCGCTAATGGCAGTTGCCTTTCTTACGGCTCTTGGCACTTTTAATCTGTTGGAGCTCTTCGGCCTTGATAGCCTTTGGGGCATGCAACCTGGGCCGTCTAAAATCGCATTTTATCTTTTTTTACCGGGCTTTATTGTTACACTACTTCTACGCCCACGGCTCCAAATTACACCACGCGCTAAAGCTGCAATGATTTTGGTCTTAATTCTTATGCTCTCACTTCTGCCCGGCGTGTTTTTTGCATTCGACCAGAAAATAGCGTTCAAGGCTTGGACTGGTATTGTTAGATGGGCTTTACTATGGGCATTAGCCGTTTTGCTGTTAACCTTCGAGGATTGCAAGCGGATTATCAAGGCATGGATAGTTTTTGTGGCATGTGTTAACGCGGTTTTTATTTTGTCTTTACTTGTATTTGGGAAAGAATTAATCGCTAAATTGGTAATAATCCGTATCCACGATGGTCGGCTTGAGATCATAGGACAAAACCCAAATTACTGGTCAGCATTCACTATGCTCGCATTGACAACTTTATTACTGTGGCGTCCTTGGAAATCGATTATTTTAACTGTTGTGCTTAGTCTTATCATGATTTTGGGAATCTTGTTTACTGGATCCAGGGCTGCCCTGGTAACGTTGACATTGTTAAGCCTCGTAGCAGCCTTTAGAACCATTCGGAAGAAACCGCAGCTGGTCATTGGTGGCCTGGTAATAGTGTCCTTGGGGGCACTTTTGGTTTACAAGTTCAACGTTGTCAACACATTAGCTCCGCTATATGAACGTACTTTGACAGAGCGAAAAGAGGTTTACTTGTGGTCGTTATATAATCTTCCAAATACGATTTTAGTGGGACTTGGTCCTGCAAATATGCCTTTGGTTTATAACGAATTGCGGCCTCCTGGTTTTATGCCCCTTGGACAAAGTGCTCATAATATGTATTTGCAAGTGCTTAACGCCGGCGGTTTAGCTCCGTTAACACTTTTTTTCTTATTTCTTATTCACGCATTAAGGACGACTATTATTCATGAGAAGATGTGGCGGATGGAGGAAACTGAACGCCGGCTGGTCACCGCAATACGATGGGGAATACTTGTGGTCATGCTGCGAGGGATGTTCATTAACCTTGCATGGACAAACTGGGTTTGGGTGCTGCTTGCTTTGCCATACCTCAGACACACGAGAAGGGTTAGCTTAAAAGAGGCAACCTGACGTTATGAACGTTTTTAAGAAAATGCGACATCTATTACGGTCTCGGATTGATACACATCCAACTGTTTACCTGACACTATGCCGTATCAGACCGAAGACGCGACAGATCACCGTCTCCAAAGATACGGAGATCGTGATCGAGGTCTTTCCTCGCTCAGCGAACACCTTTGCAGTAGCCGCATTTACGTTTGCACAGCAGCGGCCGGTGAAGATTGCTCGCCACCTTCATGCACCAGCTCAGGTTATTGAGGCGGTAAGGAGAGGAATCCCCTGCATAGTCTTGATCCGCAAGCCGCGGGATGCGGTTTTGTCTCTGCTCGTGAGAGAACCACATATCTCTGCTGAGCAAGCGTTGAAGGACTACATTCGGTTTTATCGCACTGTGGTTCCTTATCGCGATAAGTTCGTTGTCGGCCGGTTTGAAGAAGTAACAACGGATTTCGGCGAGGTTATTCGGCGGGTTAATGCCCGTTTTGGGACAAACTTTAAGCCCTTTGAGCATACTGACAAGAACCCTCGGAAGGTTTTCCAGTTATGGAGGAAATGCATAAAGATGCGTATGGCCTTTGCGAGGTTAAAGAGGAGGCTGTGGGCCGTCCCTCAGCCAAACGAGAAATGCTCAAAAAGAAAGCAGAAATAAGCTAGAAACAGCGAAGGCGAAAACGCTGTTGTTGGAAGCTGAGAAAGTACATAGTATCTTCATTGAAAGTTGATAAATTTTTATGGGGCTGAGTTATGCGTATCTTAAGGGTTAATACTGTGTATCAAAGAGGTGGAGGAGCAGGGAAAGCCTTGATTCTTCATCAGGCGTTGAATCATCTAGAGGGCTGGGAGGACTTGTTTGCCTATGGAAGAGGGCCGAAAACAAAAGAGCCCAGGGCCATCCGCTTTGCGCTTCAGCTCGAGGTTTACCTGCATGTTGCCCTAACCCGCTTAACTGGACTGCAGGGATACGGGACATGGCTTTCCACAAAGCGATTGATCCGATTGATCCAAGAGTGGAAACCAGATGTCATTCACTTCCACAACATCCACGGCTACTATCTTGACCTGAGCATCGCCAAAACTGTGGATAAGCTGGGTATCCCTGTAGTCTGGACCTTGCACGATGCCTGGCCATTAAGCGGCAGGTGTGGATTTTTTCTTGATTGCGAGCGCTGGAAAACCGGCTGTGGCAAGTGCCCGTATCCGAGAGAGTATCCCAAGACTTATTTTGACAGCTCGGCTTGGATGTGGCCCAGAAAGCGAAAATTGTTAGGAGAAGTTTGGAAGCCTGTAATTGTTACTCCTTCTAGGTGGTTAGCAAACTTGGTGACGAAAGCTTGCGATGGCCGATGCCGTGTTGAGGTAATTCCAAACGGTATTGACACAACGGTCTTCCATCCAATAGATCGCCTCCAAGCCAGAAAGGAGCTGAGGCTCCCTGAGAACCGAAAGATTGTCCTTTTCGCAGCAGCCAAACCATCCCAAAAAAGGAAAGGCATCAAGTATTTCTTTGAAGCACTTAAGTATGTGCAGGCCGATAACTGGATTGCTCTGGCAGTAGGTGGGGCGGCTGATTTTTCTAAATTAGTTCCACAGGGTGTTGAAGTGCGACAACTTGGGTATGTGAAGGAAGCTACTGCTTTGGCAAAGGTTTACAGTGCTGCAGACCTTTACTGCATTACCTCGCTGGCAGATAACTTTCCAACCACCGTGTTGGAATCTATGGCGTGCGGAACTCCTGTGGTGGGGTTTGCCGTGGGAGGGATTCCCGAGCAAGTGACAGAAGAATGCGGGCAACTTGTGGCATTGGGTGACACAAAGGCGTTAGGGCAAGCCATCACGGACTTACTCAATGACGATACCAAACGAAAGGAGATGAAAAAGCTTTGCAGAAAACGGGTAGAACAGGAATATAATCTACAACTGTTTATAGAGCGTCATCTTGCATTATACCGCCAGCTTGTTGGGGGAAGAGAATAAGGTCCTCTGATGATAAGCGCTCGCTGTAGTGCACTTGACAGGAAGCTGGCCTATTAGATATAATTATTTTAAAAAGTTAGACAGGAGGATGTAATGGCAAAAAATGTGATTGTCCTAGGGATTCACGACGGACATAATTCAGGTGCTGCTATTGTTAAGAACGGAAAAGTGATTGCTGCTATTTCTGAAGAAAGGCTCAGAAATGTCAAAAATTATAGTGGAATACCCGAACTTGCCATTAAAGCTGTTTTTAAAATTACAAAAATTGACCCAAGAGATATTGATCTAATTGCAATCGCCTGCCTTATAAGAACACATCCTCCACTTATTGAAGAGCCATTCTTTGTTAAACTTTATAGAAAAATTGTTCCTTGGGTCCACGGACACTGGTTTTCTAAACTTTATGTCTCTATTTTACATAGATTCAGAAAAATGGATGAGCTTAAGAGAATATTTAAAGAACTTAAGATTGAAGATAAAGAAATCATTTTTGTTGAACATCATCTTACTCATGCTGCATGTGCTTATTACACAAGACCATGGGATGATAAAACACTCGTTTTAACTCTTGACGGCTCAGGTGATGGCGTTTCTTCCACTGTCAATATTGGTGAGGGATTCAAAATTAAAAGGATTGCATGGAGCACAAGTTATGATAGTATTGGAAATAATCTTTACAGTGAAATAACAGGCTATCTCGGGCTAAAAAGATGGGAACATGAGTATAAAGTTATGGGACTTGCTCCTTTTGGAAGACCTGAATATTGCATCGATAAGATGAGAAAAATTGTTAGAATAAATCCAAAAAGACCACTTGAGTTCCAGAATACCATAAGGGCTTATACTACAGATGTTCAGAAAAAATTAATAAAAATGTTACACGGTCAGAGATTTGATAATATTGCTGCTGCTTGTCAAAAATATTATGAAGAACTTGTAGTTCAATGGGTAAAAAACGCGATTAAAGAAACGGGAATAAGAAAAATAGCTTGTGCAGGTGGGATGTTTTTAAATGTGAAAGCCAACAAACTTTTGAGGGAACTTGAGGAAGTTGAAGATATTTATTTCTATCCACCTGCAGGTGATGAAGGAACTCCTGTTGGTGCAGCTCTCGAGGGATATTATAGATATTGTGAAAGAGAAGGTATTGAGCCTGAAAAACATTCACTTGAATCACTTTACCTGGGAAGAGAGTTTCATAATGATGAAATAGAGTACAAATTAAAGAAAAAGGGATTACTTCATAAAGCAAAAAAACTTGATGATGTGGCAGGAGAAGTAGCTGAGTTAATTTCAAAAGGTAAAATAATAGGGATCTTCTGGGGAAGGGATGAATTTGGACCAAGAGCCCTTGGAAACAGAAGTATTGTTGCAGATCCAAGAGAATTGAGGATTATATCTAAATTGAATTTTGCAATAAAACAGAGAGATTTCTGGATGCCATTCGCTCCATCTATCTTAGAGGAGAAAGCTGACAAATATCTCATAAATGCAAGGCCTGCTAAATATATGATCGAAGCTTTTGATACAAAACCTGAGGCAGATGAAATAATAGCAGGATTACATCAGGCAGATAAAACTTGCAGACCTCAAACTGTGAATTCGTGGAACCTAAGATGGAGAAGAGTTCTTGAAGAATTTGAAAGATTAACAGGAGTAAGTGGTGTGATTAATACTTCTTTTAATCTTCATGGTTATCCTATTGTGGGAAGTCCTGAAATTGCAATCGATACCTTTTTAAATAGTGGTCTGGATGGTTTGGTTTTGGAGGACTGGTTAGTTTTAAAATGAACAGTAATAAATAAAAGAGGTTTGTAATAGCAAAGAAGATGTTAGTTACTGAAGTTGGTGGTTTCATCAGACATTACTTAGTGAAGTCCTTGAAAAATAAGGGCTACTGGGTGCGTGGGTTGACATCAAGTACCCCGAATTCGAACCCAGCCCTGCAGACGAATTTGAGCTTCTTGACCTTAGGAAGTTTGAGAACTGTCTCATCGCCACTCGTGGTGGCTTCGATGAGGTCTATCATCTTGCTGCGGATATGGGCGGGATCGGCTATATCACCGCCATCCACGCAGACATTACCCGCAACAATGAGCCAAAAGCGGGTTCTTCGGCAGATCTGCGAGCATGTGGAGCTGGAGTTTGACGAAGATATGCTTCCGGCACCGCACCACAAAATTCCTCTCGGCTCCCGTTTCTAGGATCGGTGGTATCCTCTGAGTATCAAGCGGGTACTTTATTATATCGAGAAGGCACCCCCAGAGGATTTGAAAATTATAAAAGCTCGTTGTGGCTTACTTGCAAAGGAGCTGAAATATGATTAAAATAATACAATTTTAAAATCAAAGGAAACAGATTATGGTAAAAAAAGCATTAATCACGGGCATAACAGGGCAGGATGGTTCCTATCTAGCCGAGCTATTGTTGGCCAAGGGCTATGAGGTTCACGGGCTCATCCGTCGGGCCAGCACCTTCAATACTCGACGAATCGACCACATCTATCAAGACCCCCATGAGCCTAACGCTCGATTGTTCCTTCATTATGGTGATCTCGACAATGCTGAACAGTTAACCAACCTAATCTATAATTTACAACCCGATGAGATCTATCACCTCGGTGCCCAGTCACATGTGAAGGTGAGCTTCGAAATGCCAGAGTACACAGGCAATGTTACTGGTCTGGGAACGACGCGTATCTTAGAAGCGATTCGGCGAAGTGGAATCAAGTCCCGTTTCTACAATGCTGCTTCTTCTGAAATATTTGGGGACAGTCCTCCGCCTCAAAACGAGCAAACACCCTTCCGTCCAAGAAGTCCTTATGCTGCAGCTAAGGTCTATGCCTTCTGGATGACCCGCATCTACCGCGAGGGTTACGGTTTGTTTGCCTGCAACGGCATTCTCTTCAACCACGAAAGCCCCAGGAGAGGTGAAACCTTCGTGACTCGTAAGATCACAAGGGGCTTAGCCCATATTCTAGCCGGAAAGCAGAAGAAACTTTACTTAGGAAATATTAAAGCTAAAAGAGATTGGGGCTACGCTCCGGAGTATGTGGAGGCAATGTGGCTTATGCTTCAGCAGGAGGAGCCGGATGACTATGTGATTGGAACGGGAGAAGCCCATTCTGTCGAGGAGTTTCTGGAAGAAGCCTTTTCTTATGTGGACTTAGATTGGCGAGATTATGTGGAGATAGACCCACGCTATTTTCGACCGCTGGAGGTAGAGCATTTGGTGGCTGACGCTTCCAAAGCTAGAAGGAAGTTGGGCTGGGAACCCAAGGTGACTTTCCGAGAGTTAGTACGTATCATGGTAGATGCTGACCTTGAGACATTAGGGTTGAAGGCACCGGGAGAGGGAAAGCGTATTTTGGAAAAGAAATTTGGTGGATGGCATAGATGGCAGAATGCTGTAACCCAGTGTTTGCAACAGATCGAGCGGGTAATTGAGTAAGATTTAAAAGGAGGTAGAACTATCGATGGACAAGGCAAGCAAGATTTTCGTGGCAGGTCATCGAGGACTTGTGGGTTCGGCTATCCTTAGAAAGCTTCAGACGGAAGGATATAGCAATATCGTAACTCGAACGCGAGAAGAACTGGACTTACGGGATCAACAGGCTGTTAATCGCTTCTTTGAAGAAGAGAGGCCAGAATATGTCTTCTTAGCGGCGGCAAAAGTGGGAGGAATCCTTGCTAACAGCACCTGTCCTGCAGATTTTATTCGTGACAACCTACAAATCCAAACAAACGTTATTGATGCAGCCTATCGATATGGAGTAAAGAAGCTCCTCTTTCTGGGCTCTTCGTGTATTTATCCTCGAAATGCCCCACAACCGATGAAAGAGGAGTATCTTCTCACAGGTTCCTTAGAACCAACGAATGAATGGTATGCTATAGCTAAGATCGCTGGGATCAAGATGTGCCAAGCCTATCGCCGGCAATATGGCTTCAATGCCATCTGCGTGATGCCGACAAATCTCTACGGACCAGGAGATAACTTTGATTTGAAAACTTCCCATGTGATCCCAGCCCTAATTCGCAAATTCCATGAAGCAAAAGCAGAGGGTAAGTCTCATGTTGTCGTCTGGGGGACAGGCAATCCACGGCGGGAATTTCTATACGTGGACGATCTGGCGGATGCGTTACTCTTCCTTATGGAACATTATAACTCTGAGGAGATCATCAACGTAGGAATAGGGAAAGACATAACTATTCGGGAACTGGCTGAACTCATTCGGGAGGTGGTGGGATATGAGGGCGATATCGTTTTTGATCTTTCAAAACCTGACGGGGTGCCGCGCAAACTTTTGGACGTCTCTCGGATCCACGCACTGGGCTGGCAGGCGAAGACTCCTCTACGTGAAGGGCTGGAAAAGACCTATCGTTGGTATGTGGAGCACAGACGCGAGAATGTCTAATTTCACAAGACCTTACAAACCCCAAGGTGTGCGCGGTCGTAACAGCGATAACACCAAAATGCGAGAGGTCTTGGGTTGGGAGCCACAGGTTTCCTTGGAAAAAGGCTTGGAAATTACTTACCGCTGGATTGAAAATGAACTCAGAAAAGCTGGTCGAATTCCATAAAGATGAAAATATCTATAATAACCCCAGTATACAACGATCCCCGGGTATCCAGGGCTTTGTATTCTATTCTTTCTCAGAAATATGAAGGAGACCTGGAAATAATCGTTATTGATGGAGGGTCCGATCAACCCACTTTAGATGTTCTTGAACGTTATCGTCATCGCATTAATATTTTGATCAGCGAGCCTGATCAAGGTGTTTACGATGCGATGAACAAAGGCATTAGGCTTGCTACTGGTGAAGTGATAGGGATCCTTAATGCCGATGATCGCTATAATGATGATCAGGTGCTAAGAGATGTCGCAGCTGTCATGCGTGATCCCCAGATTGACGCATGCTACGGCGATTTAGTCTATGTGAATAGTAAAGATCGAGTTGTTCGTTATTGGAAAAGCGGTACATATCGACCTATAAAGTTTTATTTTGGCTGGATGCCTCCACATCCTACCTTTTTTGTACGCAAGCGTGTGTATGAGCAATATGGACTTTTTGATCTTAGCTTTCCCATTGCTGCTGACTATGAGCTGATGCTTCGTTTTATTCTCAAACACAAGATCCATGTGAAATACATCCCGCGT
>QMLL01000021.1 GCA_003646715.1 Deltaproteobacteria bacterium | reverse complement strand
TCTTTCACCTGAGTGACTATTTCATCATCCGAGATTCCGGTATGCTTGGCAATCCTTTCATTCAGGATTGGTATGGGCACACCTATGGCCACTGCCAGGGAACATCCGTAGCCCTGCATGCTAATTCCCAGCAGCCACCGGGGACTCATTTCTTTCAGGTTTCCTATTACCATTAACGTGCCTGCGGGTTCCTTAGGACAGCCGTTAGGGAGCCTCGGGACATTTGGATTATGCTGTGTGCCATACCAGACGATGTATCCTTGCGCACCGCCGAGGAAGATCCTCGTACCTATCCCAAGGGTTTCATAGTATGGGTCGTTTAAAAGAGGGCTTAATTGACCTGACGTACAGTAATTTGCGTTTCCGAGGTTTGGTTTGAGTGTACCCATGTACGTGTATATTGTTTTCTTTGAGAGGTTCACGGCACAATTATAGTTCTGGTAGGCGTTTCTCGGATTACACAATATGGCATTTGGTAAATCTTTTAGCGTTATATCTTTTTCCGCATATTTACATGGGTAACAGTCTGTGCCGTAAGCTTCAGCTTTCAGACGTACGGTTTTCCCTGCCACTAGATCATGAATAACGTGTCCGCCGCCGTAATCAAACGAGCCCGGATGTATTTTATTCAGCGGGTCGTCATATACGGGTTCTGTGGCTCCAAGAAAGATGTCCACTGCAGCGAGACCGGCATAGGCCGGAACACCATTCAGCCAGACTTTGGATGCTTTGATTGGAGGATCAGTATGCCCGAAGTTTATAAAGGCACCGGATGAACACATAGGAGAAAAAGTGCCGGTCGTAACAACGTCCACCTGAGACGCTGCTTCCACCGGACCGTGTTCCTGAACAATATCCACCATTTCCTCTGCGGTAACAACTACTGCCTCACCGCGCTTTATTTTTTCGTTAATCTCTGCGTAAGTTTTGTTGATTTTCAGATCACTCATTTCTAAATCACCGCTTGCAAAAGATTTGTTTTCAATCGCCGATCAAATCACCTGATGCCGGAATTTTTCCGCACCGTTTCGCTTTCTTTATTGCTCGAAGTATCGCATTTGCCATTGCCTCGGCTGCGAGAGCTCCAACTATCGAGACTTCAAACCCGGATATCTTTTCTGTGCTCAGGGCAAATATGGTATCCCCGTCGTACATTGTATGAGACGGATTCACAGTTCTTGCAATCCCGTCATGGGCCATCTGGGCAATCTTTGTCAGTTGTGTTTTATTAAAGCTGGCATTGGTAACTACAACTCCCAGCACGGTGTTGCTTCCGTCCGGAAAACCAAAAAGCACGTCCATTTTTTGTAACAATTTCCTTGCGTTTGAAAAACCTTTTCCGTCTTTTGTTCGAACACCAGCAAGTATCTTCCCCGTGGAAGGATCAATAACATCCCCGAACGGATTAGCAACTGCTAAGGCTCCTACTTTTAATCCTTTTGCTCCATGAATGCAACAACTTCCTAGTCCACCTTTCGTTGCTCGATCCAATTTGTACAGTTTTCCCACGGTTGCTCCGGTGCCAGCGCCAACACAGCCTTCTTCAACAGGATCAGAACTGGCGTTTAAACACGCCTGATAGCCACTGCTATCGTCAGGGTACTTTTTGGAGGGATTCAACCCAAGGTCGAATATCACCGCACCTGCCACTATTGGCACAAGACCGTAACCGCTGTTGAAACCGACATTTTTTTCTTCCAGGTACCTGCGCACGCCGGTAACAGATTCGAGTCCGAAGGCACTTCCGCCGGTCAAAACGATGGCATGCACCCGTGTGACAAGGTTTAGAGGCTGCAGCGTGTCTGTCCCGTATGTTCCCGGTGCGCCTCCCCTTACGTCAACTCCTGCAACTGCCCCATTTGCCGGCAAAATAACAGTACAGCCGGTATTGTTTTCTCTGTTAGTAAAGTGTCCGACAGTTATTCCTTCTATGGCGGTTAAAGTATCATTTTTCACTGTCATTCGTCTCTTTGTAATCCTTGTAAAATTCCAGCAAGTATCTGTAAATTTCCTTTCCTATTTCCACGCCCACGTCAACGATATCCGGCCCGAACTGGCGACCAATACTGGTTCTAAAGGTTTCTTTGATTTTAAGAATCCCGTTTACGCCCCACGGGAATTTTTCAATTACTTCTTCCAGCGGGATGCTTCTATAGTTCACCATAAACCATACTGTTTTGGTAAAGTTATCTGGCCCCCATCTGAATTTGTCCGCGTCGTACAGTGCATCGCTCATTAACTGTCCCCAAGGAATCGGGCAAGGTGAGGGGACGGTAAAAGCCTCGTGGTTAGATATTGCGCACGATACCCACTCTATTTCTCTGTTTTCCAGAGGGAATGGTTTCAATATCTTCTTTGCCGAACTGGCCCCTTTCTCGGCATGGTTCTCTTCCCCCCGGTGTATGTCATGGAGCAGACCTGCAATTTCCCCCAGGACCATTAGGCGTTCCAGTTTTCCTCTGATGTTTGCGTATTTTTCGGCCTCGAGAAGGATAATCGTTGCGGTGTCTATTGCGACTTTAGTTGAATGATCGAGACCATGACCGAAGCTATCCATAAGTCTTGGCCGAACCAGGTTTTTTACATATAGCACCAGTGGATGATTGAAAAAGACTTTCCTTGACAGGGAATACTGGGCCTTGAACTGTCTATAAAACGCAGGGACTTTAAACTTAGCAGCAATCCGCTGGGATTCCAGCATTAGTTTTTGGTACAGCGGGCTTAACGATGAAGAAAAACTATGGTTATCTTGCATGAATTAATGAAGACCGTATTTTTGGGTGATTAATCTCCTGAATCTTGAACCGTAAATCAAATCGTACGTATCTCCTTTATCCGGGAACATTTTGATTGCCTGTTTTTTGACGGCTGCAGCCAAAGCCTGGGCCTCTTCAAGAGGCATCTCACTCTGGGCGATAAGGGCCATGGTGAAATCCACTAGGATTCTTAGTCTCCTGATCTTGCGATTTTCCAGGGCAATTTCTGCAGCCCTTTCATCCTTGTTCGAATTGAAATCGGAATTTTTTTCAAGTTCCCTTTTTCCTCTCATGGTCACTCTTTGTATTGAAATTTATTGCCTTTCCTAATTCCTGATTTTTGAATGAATTCCTCAACCTTCACTTTCCCCATATCAGACGTTCTGACTTTGGATACTTCCAGTATTCCGTCACCGGTGGAAATCTTGATACTTTTTTCCGATACTTCAGTCACTTCACCTGGATCTGCATCAACAGCCGATTTCAGATAACTACATCCATAAAATTTTATCTTTTGATCGTTCCAGAAGGAATAAGCTCCAGGTTGCGGATCACAGCCTCTAACTAAATTATAAATTTCTGTACCTGGTTTTGACCAGTCAATTTGTGCAACCCGCTCGTCGCACGGTGGTTCATAGGTTGCCAGACTCTCATCCTGAGGTATCCTGGGTGCCTTTCCTGCTTTAATAAGATCCACAGATTCGATTATAGCATCGATTCCCATGGGGAAAAGGTGGTTGAAGTAGAGTGACCCTGTCGTGTCGGTGGGTTTTATTTCTACTTCTTTTTGCAGAAGAATGGGTCCGGTATCTATGCCGCCGTCGGGCCAAAAAATGGTAAGCCCTGTTTTTTTATCTCCCATAATAATTGCCCAGTTTATGGCGCTGGCACCTCTATGCCTGGGAAGAATGGACGGATGATAGCAAATTGCTCCCTCGGTGGGATACTCGAAGTAACGTGCGGGAATGATATCGGTAACAAATGCCATTATCAAAAGATCAGGGGATAAAGATTTATACTCTTCGAAAGTTTCATCAGACCTGTAGCTAGCAGGTTGCTTTACCCGGATATTTTTTTCTTTTGCCAGGGTCTTTAACGGATCTTGTTTTCCCCTTGGCCTGTCTGGCGGAACGTATACCGCCACTACCTGTTCTCCTTTCTCAAGGAGAGCTTCCAGGGTTTTCGCCCCAAAAGGTGCCTGTCCCATCAGTACGATTCTCATAACCCCTCCTTCCTCCTAATGGTTTCTAGATGGCTCCTTCATACTCACTCAGACACAATCTGATTATGTCGTCAACATTTGCTTCTGCAACTCCGATGCACGTATCAGCTGCACCATAATACATCTTTACGGTGTTGTCATCTTCAAGTATAAGTCCGCATGGAAAAACCACGTTCGGTACATCGCCGGTTCTTTCGTATGTTTCTTCGGGTCCGAAAATAAAGTGACGTGTGTGTCCGAGCACTATTTCAGGATTTTTAAGGTCCAGCAGGATGGCTCCAATCCTGTAGAGCCTTCCGGCGGCAGTTTCTCGGACTCCGTGGTACAGACAAAGCCAGCCTTCTTTTGTTTTCACAGGAGGCGTGGATATACCCAGTTTCGCATTACCCCAACCCGGTTCCGGGGATATGAGCGTGGTGGCTCTACCCCAATGAACCAGATCGGGCGAGTAAGTAATCCAGATGGATCCGCGACCGCCTCCCAGGCCACATGGCCTGTCGATCATCACGTAATCTCCGTTTATCTTTTCGGGAAATAGTACAGCATCTTTGTTTTCAACTTCAGTAGCAAGACAAACCCGTTCAAATTCCACAAAATCCCTGGTTTTGCCTATACCTACTCTTGCTCCATAAGGCCCGAAAGCCGTGTATGTGATGTAATACGTGTCTCCGATTTGTGTAATTCTGGGATCTTCTACACCGTATTGTTCGAAAACCCAGTAGTACGGATCATCGGACGGCGTTATCCATGGTTTTGGTTCTATCTTGAAATTGTAACCGTCATCTGAAAAAGCCAGAGTCAGATGACTCTTGCCGCTTAAATCTTCAACCCTCAACAATAAAACATATTTGCCGTTAAATTTGCAAGCGGCAGCATTGAAAACCGTGTTACATGGATAAGGGATATCTCCGCGTTCCAGAATTGGATTTTTCTCGTAACGCTTGAACGGATAAAGGTATTCCAGCATAGCTGTTACCCCCTTATTCCACGAGAATTATTCCTGTATGGAGTTTTGGTATGTCCATGTGATTCTGGTAAATTTCTATGTGTTTGTCCGCTATCCTGGACCACGATATTTTTTCTTTCACGTATTTTCGTGCATTTTCGGACATCTTGGCTGCAAGCTTTTCGTCTGATAAAATTCGAGCAATGTTATTGATAAAGTCAGCCCTGTCTTCGCTAATGAGGCCGGTGCCGGACTTGTCAATGGCTAGCTTCATGGCCTCGGTGCTGCTCGTTACAATGGGTTTCCCAAATGCAAGGCAATGGGCAAGTATTCCGCTTTGAGAGCTTATCTTGTATGGTAAAACCACCACGTCAGCAGCAGAAAGTATGGTATCGAAAACATGCTGCGGCAACTGGCCTCTGATTAAATAGATATGTTCCCGTGATGGAGATCCCTCAATTTTGTTGAATAGCATGTTCCGATACTCAATATGCTCACTTCCTCTGATCTTACCCGCAACCACTAAAATGGCATCAGGAACTTTCTCCAGTATCTCCGGAAAGATATCTACAACAAGTTCGAAGTTCTTCGATGGTCTGAAATATCCGATAATAAGAATTACCTTTTTATCAGTTGGTAGTCCCAATTTTGCCTTGGCATCAGGAATAGGGGCAACTTCTCGAGCTCCATGAGGTATCACTGCAATTTTTTCTATTTGTTCCCTGTCCAGAATTTTTTCCAGAGATTTTTTCTGGTATGATTCGTGTACAACTACCCGGTTTGAATTGGCAAATATTGCCTTGATTATTATTTGGTGTTCGCGAGGAATTTCTTTATAGATGGTATGCAGAGTGGTTATAACCGGTATGCCTATGAGACGGAATTGTATGATCAGCGGAACAACCGACACACCCATGTATTTTCCGAATAAACCGAACTCGTGCTGAATGTGTACGATGTCCGGAGTAAACCTTATCATCATTGAATAAGCCTTCTCGGCGATATCTCCATCTTCATAATCAAAGGTGGGAAATACCTGTGTTCCGGATCCTCCCACGTGAGATACGATGTAAACGTCTGTGTGCTTTTTTCTCAGCGCCTCGGTCAGATACTGAGTATATGTGGCAATCCCGCACTCAATCGGTGGATAAGTTGATACGAAACCTACTCTCATCTTTCATCACCTCAACTTTCGTTAAAGCATTAAGAAGAATTACGGTTAAATCTAATGAAAAAATAAAGAATTTAATAAAGCGGTGTCAAGTGGCGGGAATCTTTTTCAGTGGCTGCTGAGCAAGGAGCAAGTTGGAATTTTCTAATTTTAGTGTTATTCAATTTATAGAAGTAGCGAAAAAGATAGCGCGGAAATTTCATGTTGGTTATGTTTTGTGGATCGTGGACTTAAAGAGGGCAACCAGTGTGTGAGCTATTTGCTCTATCAGCCAGAAGACAGTATTCGGCGCCTAAGTCATTACCCGTCTTCGCCCTGCAGGGGCGAAAGAACATGGACGGGTGGGGTATCGGGTACTACCGTAATTGCAGAGCCTTCGTAGAAAAGTCTGCAAGCCAGGTTTATATTCCGGGGATTTTGCACGATAGCTTTCAGAGGCTGGCAAGAGTCGTAAGAAGCAATATCATAATATCTCATATACGTTTTCGTACCAGCGGCCCCGTTGACGAATGTCATGCCCATCCCTTCGTTATGAATTTTCTTGGATATGATTGGATATTCGCGCATAACGGAAAAGCTCCATCCATCGAATCCTACAGAACCAGGAACGCTGTGCTCGAAGACCTGGTCAGTGATTCTGCACGTGCTTTCGAGTTTTTAAGGGACCATATTCTTGAGTACTACGAAAAATCGAAGAACGTACCTGGACTCTTTGACGCTCTGGAATGGAGCACCTCAAGAATGCTTGAAGAATATCCCGGGGAGTACAACTATCTTCTTACCAACGGACGGGTATTGTTCGCGTTCACCAATCATCGCCAGTTCATGGTTTTGAGAGGCAGCAAGGAACTGGAAGGAGCATTGATTATTACCACTGTTGAAAGGGGGTTGAGCAAAGAAAACTGGTGGCGCATAGCTAAAGCCACCAATACCCAGGGCCTTTTACTTGCCTTTTCTTCCACGGATCTGATTTTTCAGAGACCTATTCAGATCCAGGATATTGCCACTTTCCGGATAAAATAAATAACAAAAAAAGCCGGGTATTTTCCGGCTCTTTCATAATTCAATGCTGTTCTAGTGTTCGTGTAACTAACAACTGCAGCTGCAACCGCCACACATGGAAGCACTTGCACACTCGTTAATTTCCATTACCTCAATTTCAAAGGTAAGAGATTTCCCTGCAAGAGGGTGGTTAAGATCAACAACGATCTTTTCCGAGTCTACGTCTTTGACCGTTGCCGGTATTTGATGTCCTTCGGGAGTTTGAAGTCCAAGAATTTCACCGACTTTCGGCTCAAAATTGGGCGGCAGACTGGATTTCATAAAAGTTTGTTCCAGGTTCTCGTCTCTCTCCCCGTAAGCTTCTTCGGGTGAAAGAGTAAAAGTCTTCGTTTCATTCACGGCCATTCCGATGAGTGCATCTTCAAAGCCTTTAATAACCTGACCCGCTCCAACCTTAATTTCGATAGGTTGTGCGTTTCTGCTTGAATCAAATACTTCTCCGCTTTCAAGCTTCCCAGTGTAATGCACTTTCACAAAATGACCACTCTTCACTTTCTCCATTTCGTTCTCCTTGTAAATTTTGAAATTTAAAACATTTTAAATAACGTAACCGTTCCTCAATAATATGTCAAGGAATGTTTTCACTCATTACCTACATAATGGTCTGGCGCCCTATGTCTTACTTCTTTCTCCAGGTTCCCTCATCAAGCTGTATCCACCACCCTTTTTTGGATGTTTCGTGCCACTTCTTGGCAAATATCTTTCCAACCCTGGACACCTGGTCCGGCGCTATTTGTAAAGCCTTGGCGACTTCCGTATACAGAATTTGCCTGTCTTTGTTTTCAGCTTTTACAAGCTTGTTCAGCCTGGCTCTTTGCTTCACACTCAGCCCTGAAACATTTCTCAGGCTCAAATAACCCCTGTTGTCTTCACCAATGTTCCCGGCATTGAAGTAAGGCACAAGCTGCGGGAATCTTCTTTTCATTTTTTCCTTTATGCTGCGAATTACCGCGTTGCTGACTTCAGTAGCGCTTTCAGCTCGCGCTACCGAGGGTACAAAAAGATCGGCGATTCTGAGGTTGAAGAGCATACCCTGTTTTTCGCTCTTGGGCTCGGGCGCAGGCTTTTCTTTCACTTCTTCGCCCCTGACTTCTTTTGCTATTTCGTCCGCAACCTTTTGTACTTTCTCGGCAGGAAAATAGATATTTATAGTTACACATGAAAAAACCATAAAAAGAATCATCAAAATAAATAACTTACTGCTGTTTTGCCTTATCATCTCTAAATCTCCTTTCTTCTAATTATGGATTCACAACAGGTTTTGAAGTCTTTGTTATTCTTTTCAATCGCTTGATCATATCCTTAAAACTGATGTTGTTGTTCGGATTCCTGTTAATAACATTAATCCCCGTAAAACCACTTCTTTTCACCAGGTATTCCGTATGATCCGAAATCACGGTTCCCCTGATTGTAAAGACGTCATTATTGAGTTTACACCTAATGCCAATTTGTTCATAGGGAAATTCTTTGAAAAATACCGTCACTAGCTTACCCAGTCCCTGGAACGAAGAGCCGGAACCTCCTAACTGAGCAATATTATCCACCGCTTTGACGTTAATTTTCTGTGAAATTCCCTTTTTTTTAACTGTTTGAAAGAGTGCATCGAAAGATACCGGCTGCCCGTACGCGATTTTCAGGTTGTGAATATATCCTTCTAAAACTCCTGTTATTTTGCCAAAATTGGTTATCGTCGTCAATTCTTCCAGATTGAGGTCGCTGAAATCAATCTCGGCACCGAAAATTCTGTTTGCGCTGAATACATTCTCCACGGTCAGATGTGTTATTTTCACCGTGCCATGGAATATTTTTGCTGTTAAAGACCCCCTGCTTCTTAAATTACCGTTTTCAATCTTGATTAGCGGCAGGTTGCCCGTTAGATATCCTTCCAGCGGTTTGTTCAAAGATACAAACGTTGAAATGATTTTCCCAAGGTTGACCTTGTTAACCTGAAGTCCTGTTTCTAATTCCATCCTCTTTGGAGGCTGGAAAAGAATTTCAATTGGTTTTATATTGAGGTCGAAGGTGTCATTTTTTACTATTATGTGATCGTTAAATCTGATCAGGTTCGGAAGAGCGTACACGTTTTGAGTGAATGCAAAATTTCCGAGAAGCGGAAGAGATCCTATAGATATTTTAATCTTCGTTTCGAGCGGTTTTTCTTTTTGTTTCCAGGCATTCTTTTTGGCCAGCGGTTCCAACCAGACCGGTATCTTTCCGGTTATTGTGTATTCACCGGTTTTTTTATTTTTCAGTTTCAAAAATAGCTGATCCAGGAATATTTCGCCTTTGATTGTTGGCCTGGATGGCGTACCCCTGGCCATTAGAGAGATACCCATTTCCCCTCTCGTTGTCAACGTGTTGAGATTAGGGATTTCGTCTTTATAAGGTTCTTTGACGAAGAAGTCGAATAGTTGGGTTACAGGTGTGTCCGGTATTTTGACTCGAAATGCAAAGGAATTAAGGGTTTCGTTCTTAAATCGAAAACTTCCCGGAACAAAAAGAGTAACAATCTTCCTGAGGTCAAGCCTGGACCTGTCGAAAATCAGTACTGAATTTTTCTCGTTATACTTACCGGAGAAATTCCAGCTGAAGGCATTTTTTGTAAAATTTACGTAATAGAGTTTTGCAAGCAACTCCCCCTTTGGAGCAAGCACTTTTCCCTTAAATGATATACCACCACTAGCAACATCCAGCACCAGATCACCGTTTATGGATATCTTTTCGCCTCCGTACTGATAGTCGCGGTCGGATAGAGAGTCAACAATGGCTTTGAGCACAACATGGATTTTGCTCCGGGTGTCCGTCAGGCGAGAAATCATTAGTTTGATTTTGTTACTGGCAATAATTTCCCACGGTGTCCTGGTAATATCATAAAAGTCAAGTATCTTACCCAGATTGTGTTTTCCCCAATCAATAATGCACGTGATTTTATCTTTTTCGTTCCAGCCTCCTTCTATGGTAATGTTCAGGGTGCCGATTTCCGGCCCCTTGAGAATTGCTTTGCATTCTTTGATCTGTGAAGATGCCATATCCAGGAAAGATTTCCCTTCCAGAGTTATCTTAGGTAAGATTGGAATCTTCCCGGACCTCGCGTGAATTGTCACTTTGTCAATTGCCAGTAAAGAATCTTTTAAATTAACCAGAACTTTGGCATCCCAGTTTACGCTTTTGTTGTTGGAAATTTGAAGAAAGCCGTCTCCCAGTTCGAGGGAACCATTGGCTTCGAGATGCTTGTTCTTGTACAGAAGATCAAGGCTGAGCCTGGGGGAACACTGGATTTCAGTTTGTCCGGAGCCAACTCTTAGTCTTTCGGTGCCAATACGCACACTGGACCGGATAATGGGCAGAGAATCCGTCAGTGTAGCATTAATATCGGCAGTGACTTTCGGATGCCAGGGAGCGAGGAATCTGAGCTTTTGCAATCCTGCAGGAAGTTTGCTTTTGTAAATGCTATAAAGCTTTTCAACCGGCACCGGTGAAGAACTAATCCTGAGGTTAATTATATCGGGATTCTCGGTGCTTGAAGCGGCAGAGCTTGCTATTTCAAAGATATTTAGAACAGAGATTTTCATGGTGGAATGCTTCAATAGTTTTTTGCGAAGATCAAAGATCAAACTGCCCGTAAGCTTGCCCCATAACTTCTCGCTTTTTATTATTTTTAGAACAACCGGAGTTTCTTCGGGGATAGTCAGGGTGATTGCCTCGATGTTAATTAATGGTGGTGAATATAAAATCCGGGCATCCAGTGAAGCTTTTTCCAGCCCAAAATCTTCTGTGCTCGATTGGAGTTTTTCCACATGAAGCGTACTTTCAAGATTTATTATCCCATTTTCAAATGACACTTTTCCTGAGCCTTCAACACCAGAAATTGTGCACTCGAGGTTTTTGAGGGATCTGGAAACAAGGTTGAAGGAGTCCACTTTAATATCCAGAGGACCTATTTTCGAGATTTCGCTTCGGCCAATATTTAGATTGATACCATCAAGTTCTATCGACAAATCCCTGGATTGCCATGATGCAGAACAGTCTGAAAAGGATACTTCTTCTACTTCGAATTTCTTTTTCAGATTCTCCAGGAACCAGCGGAGAATGGATCTGGTGATAAAATTTTGCGGGGTGGTTGAAGGTTTAAAAATTTCTTCTAAAAATTTTTCTGTCAGGTGCGCGGTGAGACCTTCAATTCTGATATGTTTGTAACGCCAGATATCCCAGAGGTTTTTGCGTGAAGGTTTGGCTGCAATGCTAAATTTCTTGAGCACAAGCTCAGGTTTTTGAGATTGGTCTTTTCGATAAATCTTTACCCTTTCCGCTTCGAGCACCAGAGGTTGCAATTTGAAGTAAAACTTTTCAGCTTCAATCCTTCGATTCAGGTTCTTTGTGAGGGTTTTTAGGAGAATCCGTTTTGTTTGCTCTGGATGATAATAGAGATATGCCGCAAGTGAGATCAAGAGAACTGAGATAAGAATAGCGACAAGAAGGAGGTAAGATAGTAGTTTTAGAAAACTTTT
>QMLL01000020.1 GCA_003646715.1 Deltaproteobacteria bacterium | reverse complement strand
GGTAGCACTGTTCACACCCCAGTGCTGCTCCTTATTGTAAGGATCGTTGTAGCGATAAAACGGTATGATGTCATCGTCTCCCACGATAAGCAGATACGTTGGATAGGCAACCGGTATGTGGAAGGTTCCGTAGTAGGGAATGTAAAAATCGACGTAGTGAGTAGCATCATCATGCCAGTCTTCGATAAGGGCATCTATGGCATTTGCTACCGTGTTTGCGGTAGATTCGCTGGAATAACTTACAGTGGTGTTATCCCAGTTGCGAGCTCTCGTGTCATAACGATCCACGTAGTAAACTACCCCGGGTGGTGAGTGACTAGTCGGTGGTCCCTGGGCTTCCGAGAAAATTCGCTGTAAAAGAGAAGACACCTTGTAATCTTCATGTTTGTCATAAAGAAGCTTACGGTTTGTAATAATGATGGCATGCGGGCTGCCTGGCGATAGAATTTTTACGACGCCGCTCCCACTAGGATCAGTAGCAGGTACTTCCAGTTCCGCTGTCACAGTGATGTTTTGAGGAGTAAGACTATTTGGAATAAAAAAACGCCAGACAATTTGCCTGTGGTAGTACCATGGCAACCAGGGGAAAATATAAGTGGGAGTCAAATCCGTTGTTACTCGATACCGTCCGCTGCCTAAATCATCATAGGTAACTTCAGTCATCGTGCCTCCAGTGGTGTCTCGGACATATACGTGCACGGGGTTACCAAACAAATCACCCGGTATGTTAAGCACTACCGGTATGTCCAGTTTCGCTGAAGGACTGTAGCTAACAAGTTTAGTTACGATCTCCAGGCGGGTGACATTGGTGGGACCACCTATATCACCAACAAGTTTGTTCACGGGCACGCCTTCAAGCGCATCTTCAATGTTTAGGGAAAGATAGAGAGGGGGAGGAGGTGGTACGGCAAGGTGAAAAACCGTATTTATGAATAGTTTTTTGCCAGTGTTCGTCATATCAGCGGGCGACGAAGCGAAGCCCCAGAGAATATGGTCCTGTTCTTTGACTATCGGGTAGTAGTCTCTAAGATGGGGGATTCGCCCCAGAAAGATTACATCGTCGTTCACTCTAGGCCGATATTCGGCTATGTATCTACCAGCTTCTTGATATAGTTGAACTATACGATCAGCCGGCACATCAATCTCATATGGTTGGTCAAATAACTGATGTTCAGTGTCTACAACATAAATGCTATCTTCGAATCCTACTGCGCCATGTCCCCAGTTAATAGATAAACCCATCTGCTGGAAAAGACAGGAGCCTCCATAGCCAAGTCCCAGGACCTTTTTACCTGATGCCACTATTGCCTGGACCGCTTCGGGGGTGCCCCAGTCATAATTGACTCCGGTATCGTGACCAGCAATGATAAGAGCATAAGAAGAAAAGTCAGTGCTGGCAACGTCAGTCATTGATATTAAGGTGGTCGGGTAGCCATTGGCGTCCAGGAGATTTCTGAAATTTTCCGCAGCTGGAAGATCATCTTTGTAAATAAAGCACACTGCTCCAACTTCGGATGTATCGGTCCATGTTCTGAAAGCAAAATCATAACCAGGCCACGATTCTTCAACAGAGGTTATCCCACGATCATAATCTGAACCTGTCTTACCGGACCAGAAAAAGCGATTGTCCGGACCGGGAGACGAGATGTCTGATGTTACATGGATGTAATATGAACTATGAGGGATCAGGGACACGGATGGTTCCACCGGTATCTCTACCCATCCGGAGGTGGGTATGGAGGAACCGGAAACAGTTGTGCTCCAGATAGTTTCTCCACTGCTCTTTTTGACATAAACGATAAGATTACCGGGTGAGCCTTTCTTATTTATATAGAGGTCAACCTCTGATAGTGAATTATAGAGCGGTCTGAATTCCTGCCAGCGGGTAAGGCTCTTTTCAAACCAGAACCCGAAGTTTCTATTTTCCTGTGCCTGATCCAATTCAAGCTGCTGCCCCCACGCAGGAAGCATGACCACCAGCAAAATGAATAAGGAAACAATGGATATGATGCCCTTCTTTTTCATAACGATCCTCCATATCATTTGTGTTAATAATGAAATCAGATGGCTGGTTTTTTAAAGAAGAACGAAAACGGAAAACGTCGGAGTTTCCCAGGTGATTAGGGCGTGATGGGCGTGCAAACTCTGTAAAGAGACGAACCGGCAATTAGAAGCTTATTTAATCTTGAGCAACGAAAGTCAGAAAAATGGAAAAAGACTGTGAGCGGGGGATAACTTCCGGTTTATAAGTTATTAATTGAGCCCTCTCCCTCCATCAAGAAATGGGATAATCTTCCCGGAATTCCCGATGCCTCCCATTTTTGCGCAGTTATGTTAACAAGATTGTATCTACGAGTCAAGACACAAAACTGATTGGCTTAATAGCGTTTATAGATGTCCAGCTGCGAGAGCAAGCGCTGAAAGCTTCTATATCGTTGAAAGATATTCTTTGGGTGTGAGGGAGACAATTGTAGCAACTCGCTTTATATTTTATTGAATCAGCCTCAATGCGACATCAGTAGTAATCATGGGGCGCGTTTCACGAACCTTTTTCGCCATTTTATAATGCCAATTGTAAAAGTTCACTGGCACCTCTTATCACACTCCTCAAAAAAACCTCCTGACCTTCACGCTAGATACTCTTTATTCAATTCAGCCAGGAAATCATTATGGAGACATCAGATAATCCTCATAGCGTCATTCCCGCGTAGGCGGGAGTCCAAACTTTTGAAGTATGAGTCAGTTCTCGGCTAAGCTATCGGGAATGTAGGGCACCGAAATAACTGAAAAAGAGAGTTTTCCGATGCCCATAAAACTACTCTTAGATATAAACCTAATTGCCGAATACCTGTGCAAAACTTTCAAGATCCTGTTCGTTAATCACCCCGTTTTCGTGAAGATCGCAGGCAGGGTTGAAGTTTTCCTCGCCCGAACTGGATCCGAACGCATTTGCAAACTCCGCCAGATCCTTGCCATCCACATCCCCATCTTGGTCAGTATCACCATGAATCATTCTGAATAACACATTGTCTACACCACACTCATCATGGAATGTATTTGATGTGGAGGGTTCCTCAAAATGCCAGAGAGCCAATGTATGTTCATCACAAGTAAATGGAGTGATTGGAGGATCGAAATTGTCAGTATATCTGGCAATATCTGATATACGGACTTCATCCAATCCTTCAGGAAGCCCTGTTCCTAGTCCCTGTCCTACGATTAAGCCTCCTTCAGAATCCAATATATTTCCTGTAATAGGCATTTCTGCTCCAGCTTTTCCATTAATATAGAGCTTCATTTTGTCCCCAGATCTCACTACTGCCACGTGAACCCATTCATTGATTGGAGGAGATTGGCCACAGGTGATAGAGCATTTGCCATATTCTCCTATCCATTTAAAATAGATAGCCATTCTTACGACCCCCCCATCGAAGTAGTCATTGAGCCCAAATTCCCAGAAACTATTTGGTTTTTTTACGATTTGTGCCGTACGGGGAGACCATCTATGATAAAGCCAGGCTTCTATTGTGAAATCTGAATTGTTGGTATTTCCTAAACGCAACTCTGAATGATCTAGAGCTTTCAAGAACTGGGCGGAGCTATCAAAGAGGAGAAACTCTCCGAGTTCATCAGTTTCTGCCTTGGCTATTGTGAAATATTCATCGCTGTAATCGTACACATTAGGATTCAGAAGGGAACTAATCTTTATTCTATAATCATTACCCGGTGGAATGCCTGCTGGTAAAAAGAGATCATACGTTCCACTGTTTTCGACTGACTTTGTTATTAGACTCTGATCGCTTTTTAACAGTTGAACCTTCACAGTGCTAGCTGTATCCTCTGTAGCAATCCATTTTATATTCATGAATCCTTTTCGCGAAACAACCTCACCGGCATCTGGTTTTGTTACCAGGAATGCCGGAGCTTTTAGGTATGAGACTTTATCCAGGAGAGACATACTGTTAATATTATGTGATTCACCGGAGATGCAGATCCATATTATTTCGTGGTGACCTTCAGGAATTAGAGTAGATTCTCTTACCCAGCCTGGTGTACTGTACCACCCTTTGAGAGAGGTGTGGTCAAGATAAACATATGTATTAATATTCTTGATGTACCAAAAAAAGTCGAGAATTCCTGGGCCATCTACGGATGTATTTATCCAAGATATTTTGTTACTCCCAATTTCTCCGGATCTTGCCGCATCGCAATCAAAATAAGCGAACTCTCTGGTCCCGAACCATTGTGCATCGCCTCCTGTAATCCAGATTAGTGTGTCATTGTCAAGAGCATCCGATAAAAGCAGGGACTCCCTGGCAAGGCTTGCAGCGAATTTAGAGACAAAGGCATCATAATCATTGCTGGCTAAAGAGTCATCATAAGCGCAGGTTCCTGTAGTAGGAAATGAAAAAGACCGTGTATATCCGGATACATAAACGTCATTGTTTTTTGATACGATAATACTTCTAACATAGTCTATGTCCTTACCACCCCAAAAAGTGGATTCCAAGAGGTTACTGAGATCTGGTGATAGTTTTGCTATAAAACCATCAGGGTCCAACGAGGGTATCAACCCGTTAAAGGTGGTATCAAAAGCGCCTTCAGTTACCGGAAAATCCGTTGAATGGGTTTTTCCTGCCACATATATATTGCCATCGTTGTCTAAAGCAATAGCCCGAATGTAATCATCGTCAGAGCCACCAAGAAAAGTAGAATATAACAAATGCGTCAAAGAATAGTCGAGTTTAGCAATGAATCCTTCTAGACCTCCGTTATCTTCTTCGCTAAATGCACCTTCGGTAGTAGGGAAACCATAAACAGCTCTGCCTACGATGTAAATACCAAGGTTGCCCAGTGCTGCAGAATAAGCGTAATCACTATTATCTCCACCAAGAGCGGTAGATGAAAGTAAGGATTTAAGATCTGGATCAAAACAAGATACAAAGCAGTCTGGGGATGAACCAGAAAATGTTGTGTCGTACGCATCCGGCGTTGCTGGAAAATCAGTGGATATTGTTCTTCCTGCTACATAAATATTCCCGTTATTACGGATAGTAACTATATATGCTTGATCCTCTCCACTCCCCCCTAAGAAAGTGGAAGATTTTAGGATTTTAAGATCATTGTCCAATCTTGAAACAAATGCATCATCTTCACCATTAAAAGTAACATCGTATGAGCCTGAAGTAGTTGGAAAGTCTGAAGATTCAGTAGTTCCTGCTATGTAAATATCTCCAGATGTAGGGTTTATTGCGATGGACACTGGATATGGAAAAGGGATATCGTTTGCGTTACCACCCAGATATGTGGATGAAATCAAATCTCCTAGGTCACTACTCAATTTAGCAACAAAACAGTCGTTTGAATCAGCTTCACCGTTGAAAGATGTGTCAAATGCACTAGGGCTAACAGGGAAGTCTTGCGATGACGTTACACCCGCAATAAATACATTGCCATCCCTGTCTATGCTCATTGACACTATATCGTCTCTCTCATTTCCACCAATAAATGTCGACGCAAGTAGTTGGGTCAAGCTCGGGTCAAACATTGTAACAAAACCATCTCCCTTTGATTGATTATCTAGATCGGTGTCATAAGCACCATCTGTGGCAGGAAAATCTGAGGAACAGGTGCTACCAGCTACATATACGTTTCCCTCTGGTCCTATTGCTACGGAATAAGCAAACTCACTTTCTTTACCTCCTAGGTATGTTGAGGCGAGGAGTGGGTCGATGTAGAGCGGATGAGATGAATCATAATCGCCGACTTTAAAAGCATATGTGCCGCTTCTGTCGATCACAGTGTATGACACATCAACGTTAAGTCTTTCTCCGTTTATCTCCTGGTAGGCCAAAGGCTTGCTGAAAGTTATCGGCCCACCCTGTGTTTCAATCTGAAGTTCACCATTCTCAGATATTTTAATACCTTTTGCTCCGAAGATCCTAAGCTTAATTTCCGAAGGTTTTCCTCCGGGATTAACTTTAAAGATCTTTTCTACGCTACTTTCGTGTGCTTTCAGTTTGAAAAACACTGCTGGAAAGACCTCACCCATATCAACTACGTAATAAGAAGGGATATTTTTCTTCCATTGTTGGGGATCTTTACCTTTGAAATAGCTTACCCTTGTTTCTGCTCTTTTTTTCCCTATAATTTGAGTAATGTCGGCACTAATTAAGATTTCTTTTAAAATCACTTTTGTTTTTTTGGAATGCATATCCTTGAATAAGTATAAAATCTCCCCATTTTTCTTTATGAATGTTGTGGCATAAAAACCTTTGGCATAAAAGAGTATTGAATTGTCATCCAACTGGCCCCGATTTCTAATGAATGGTAGCCGGGTACCTGATATACCCGTAATAATTTTCTGCGAGTTAATCTGACCTGATAGGTTTTTTGAGGCGATGGAGGAAAATGAACCAATAAAGCACAATCCCAGTACCAATAGAATAATAGCACAATTTTGGACTGTTCCCCTCATGATACCCCTCCTTTCATGAGATTTCCCCCTGGAAATCAAATATGAAGTTGATTACAAAGATAAGGGTCCTTTTTCAATTATGCCCCAGAAGGTATTCATTACTTACTGCCACGTATTCCCTTCAGGCTCTAAGATCAGGAAGAGGATCACCGCTTTTAAGAGGATGGGGAGGTACACCTGGCTTCTTCAAAGAAAGAACAATTCCGTTTCTTACGTCAGCATGAAAAAATCACTATCTAATCAGGAGTTGTCGGATAGAAACAGAGAGCTGGCTGATCTTACTTCAGTTTGATCACTTCTTTCCATTTGAGCCTGAAGTATTCCATATTAAAGCTCAAAAGTCTATTTGCCTTTCTCTCGACTATCCCTGGAATCAATATGTAATATTGTTATGCTTTCTACCAGGCAAACGCTGAAAGTTTACTCATTGAAAAACGCTTTTATTATATATCGGGAAAACACTCATGGCAACGTGTTTTATATTTTCTTGAATTAACATCAATACGACATTCCTCCAGTTTATTTTCCTACTGCACAAAACGATAAGTAGTTCCATCTTTACCAACATATGTATTGATTCATGGGTCATCACGATAAACAGAGTCTAGTTGCGTTCAATGCCATTGCCTAAC
The DNA here is from genome assembly GCA_003646715.1 of Deltaproteobacteria bacterium. Classification (GTDB taxonomy): domain Bacteria; phylum Desulfobacterota; class Syntrophobacteria; order B119-G9; family B119-G9; genus B119-G9. The sequence goes on along the minus strand of QMLL01000020.1, from coordinate 4,598 downwards.
AGAGAGTGATCATTTTTTCATCTAAGAGCAGAACTGACCACTGTCTTCTGTTATCAAACTCCTTTTTTAACGACCTGGTGAGGAGCTTACGCTCAGTTTGGACTGCAGTCTAAAAGCTTGAGTTCCCGCTTGCGCGGGGATGACGTTGGTCTTCTCGCTCAGTCATTCCTGCGCAGGCAGGAAACCAGCATTATTGGCTTTAGTCATCATTTTCTCTTATTATCTTTTTGTTGTTGCAATTATTGGGATGATGCCTAGTTAATTCTTGTTGAGTTTCTGTAAGTAGAAAAAGGAATCGTCGCACAACAAATCAGTCAAAAGTTAAGCTAGGTATCATCTATCAATTGGAATAATTGGGGCAAATCGAGCGACCGAAATTTTTGGCGAATATTTCCAAGTCCTGTTCATCCACTCTCCCATCATGATTAAGATCATCCTCACAATTGGATGCGGAATCACACTCATACTTTCCATATTTCTCGCCGAAGCTCGCCAAATCTGTTCCATCTACGTCAGAATCTTTGTTAAAATCCCCATGACATGCTGGTATGTACTCATATGCGCCCATATCGATATAGTCTAAATCTCCAGCACCAGTGTTGGGTTCCGTTTCTGGATCGTCGAATCTAGGATTTCCATCAAGGTCAGTTACAGGCGCACCATCACTTGTTCCAGCATCAACACAAGGAGAACCATGTCTTAAATGATAGTCATCATTGAAAGAATCTACGAACAATGGATTAACATCAACATTCCCCATGCCTAGCCAACCCCCTTGAATGTCGGAGTAGCTCACGCTAACAGGAGCAAAAGGAGAGAAAGCCAAATTGTCCGGTGTGTTATATCTCACAATACAGTTTTTGATATTAACGGTGGAGAATGAGCCTCCAATACCACCGTCACCGAAGTTTCCAGTATTGAATACCACTGTACAATTTACTAGATTTATAAATGAATTGTATATTGATATACCACCATCAATGTTCCACCCAGTATTCTTACTTACTACACAGTTGATAACTTGTACTCCCTGCGAGTTATAGCAGTCAATTCCACCACCTCTATGAGCCTCGTTATTTCTTATTATGCAGTTCTTAATTATCGCAGAAGAATTCTCCAATGCAATCCCACCGCCAGGCTCGTATGCTACATTATCTGAGATTACGCAGTTTTTTATTGTGGGTGAAGAGTTAACACAATATATACCTCCCCCCATGCCTTCTGCCCCTATACCGTCTACAAATCCGTTCACTATCTTGAAACCAGATATAATGCAAGTTTCTTTTTCACCGTTATGAAAATAAAATCCTCTTCCCTTCCTTCCACAATCAATAACGCAAAATTGTGGGCCATTCGGTGCAATGACCTGGATGTTTTTCCCTTTCAAATCTAGATTAATGTTTCCTTCCCCTGCATATACTCCATCGGCTACCAACACGGTATCGCCGTTATTGGCTGCATCTATCCCTGCCTGGATGTTAGGACATACTGAGGGCACACGAATCACAGTGCCAAAAGCACATGTCCAAAAAGTGAATACCAGAGTGAGTGCCCATATAACACATTTTGCAGAAATGAATAAAAAATTGTTCATGGATTGTTACCTCGGTTAAACAATTTCTGTTTGACAATTAAAGATACCATATTTTTCATCATTTGTTAGATTTCCGTCTATTTTTTGTTGCTCCAATGGTCACTCTCAAAATAAGCAAACCTTTTCCAAATCTTACTAACCCCTTGAACCGGTTAACTCGTTCTACATCAAGGTAAAGCTGTGCTAATTTCTTAAATATTTCCAACCACTTCATCAAATATTTACTTGTGCATATCTGGTCAGGAACCTTCTGAGTTGTATTTTCTGTTCACGGTTAAGAGATGAAAATTTTACTCCGCAACGTTTAATTGTTGTCCCATACAATCCAACAACATCAGATTCAGCATCAAGTACTGGATTCTCATATACTTTTTTACATGGCAGTACGAACGAATTAAGCCGATTGGCTGACACGAATATCTCGATAATGTTTTCCTGACCCTCAGAATCGTTCATAGATACAAACTCAAAAGCCAGTCCACACATGCTTATGTCGACCACTATGCCGACCTTCGATATTCTTTCTCCGAAGGCCACAAAAATATTTTCCACCGTATAATATCTAGGAGATCTTCGCCTTTCTTTACTTCTTTTTTCCATGCTTGTGGTGTTGCTCGTAGGACACTTCATTTTATAATGACCAAGAATCTCTGTAATCTCTTCTGGATTCCCGCCTACGCGGGAATGACGTGGGCGGGAATCCTTGGCTTCACTCGCTAACGCCTCCCAGCAAGAGGCAGAAGCAACTCCACGCCCGAATTTAAATTTAACCGAGATGTATGGAGCAAATTTTCAACCAGCTACCCTCTGGATATGAAAAGGAAAGACTCCCCCCTCCTCAAAAAGAAATCAAACTTTTATGCTACAAACTCTTATCTTTCTGAAACAAAATTTTCTTATGGACAGAATTAACTTAAAACTTATGGAAATTTATATGGCCTGACAAGGGGTATTTTTAGGGGGGATGTTTTAGGTAGAAAGAGTACCTAAAATGACTTGTAACTTTGTGAATTAACTAGAAGTCTTATTCAATTTCCCTCCACTTGCACTCCAAAAAAACTTCGAAAATTTATTTTTTCATTCCTTATTTTTAACTTTTGCCTAGTATTTCTTCTCTTTTTTGATCTCGGAAAGGATAGGCTCTAATCATCGTTGAGATAAAAAGATTTAAGAGCAATAATTTCTATCCATTTAAATTTTCGGTTAGGCAACTTGAAAAGGCTATTGACAGAACCTTCCTTTTCATTATATAAACATACTTGGCTTTTGCGAAATCTAAAGGCAGGATTAGGCTCATTTTAATTCTTGGCAAGAGAACAATTTGGTATTTCAGGTACTGTAAAGCATCGGGGGGATTTGCTCATGTTCCTTGTCAGCGTGGATGAACTCAAACCGAAGATCTTTTATCTCGTAAGGCAAACATCCCAAGGTTGTGTTTAGCTGGTACCTCTGACGTGGTGGAGAGAAATCACTTTCCGTCCTCTTGTTAGCAGCTGTAGTTCCTCGTAAATTTGCTATGTGTTCTTATCCCTCCAAGAAACCTCGTTTCGTGTGTGAAGGAAAAGGATAAAGCCGAATTTTAATATAACTTATATCGTGATTAAAAAGCGTTTTTTAGGCTGGAGAAGGAGGTTTATCATGAGGAGGGTATACCGTCTTTTGGTCTTATTTGCAGTTGTTCTTTTTGTAACGTTTTTCTTGCCCAGCGTTCAAATGGGATGGGCACTGGATTTTCCTTTCGTTGACCAGATGGAGAGTACTGACAACTGGACAGCAACCGGAAACTGGACGCTCGTAGAAAGTGACTACCACAGTGAATCTCATTGCTATACTGACAGCCCCGGAGGTGCTTATGGTGCTAATGAGAATATTACATTAACTACAAAAACGGCCATTGATTTATCATCAGCGAATCGTCCGTTATTGGAGTTTTGGCATCGTTACAATCTTGAGGAGTATAGGGATTTCGCTTATGTGGAAGTATCTACAAATGGTTCTAACTGGGAGCGAGTTTTTACAGCTACTGGCTACACGGGAGATCAATGGATAAAGGAGCGGATTGATCTCAGTGAATATGCTGGGGAAAGTCTATATGTACGTTTTCGGCTGGTTACTAATGGTTCCATTGAGTATGATGGTTGGTACATTGATGATGTGAGTGTTGTGGAAAATACAGCCACCACTTCGTATCCGTTTTTCGATGACATGGAATCGGAAGCAAGTGAGCTCAATTGGATAGCCTCGTCGTGGAAGCGGACGAATAAAGACTCGTATAGTGGTACATATTGTTGGACAGATAGTCCTAATGGTTCAACGTTACGTCATTCATCGCTGGTTTTGGCCGGTGTAATTGATCTCAGTTCGGCCACAAATCCTCAATTGAGTTTCTGGCATCAATTTCAAAGTTATAGCGGTTATTATATCGTGCAAATCTCCCATGATGGGGGACATAACTGGGAAGATCTCGCGCGCTACAGTTCACAGCAAAAAACTGGATGGAGGAAAGAGCAGATTGATCTTTCTCCATATGTAGGCCTTTCCAGTGTAGTAGTAAGGTTTACCACTAATTGCCAGAGTGGGGACGGGTGGTATATTGATGATGTGAGGATAAGTGATGGATGCCCGAACGTTACACTTGATCTACCCTTTAACATTACCGAACACAGTATGGAGCTAAGCTGGTCAGAAAGCGATTGTCCGGACTTTGCTCAGTATGAGGTGTACCGTGATACTGAGCCTGGTGTAAGCCTCTCTAGCGAGAGGGTGGCTGTGATTACCGATCGTTCTGTTACCAGCTTTACGGATACCAATATTCCACGAGCTGGTACTACATATTATTACAAGGTGTTTATCCTGGACACCGAGGGATTATATAACCAAGGAAGTAATGAAGTAGATGCGGCAACTGCATGGGGAATCACTGACATACCCATTGGTGGCTCAGATGATATGGAAAGTGGAGACCGATGGGGCAATGATCAACCATGGTCATTAACGGATCAGG
>QMLL01000019.1 GCA_003646715.1 Deltaproteobacteria bacterium | reverse complement strand
TGGGAACCTTCGATCCAGAAGCGAATGTTGAAGCAAAGGACTTCCACATGAGCCTTTTGACCAGATCACTTTTCTCGACCATCCCGGATTGTTTCACACCAAACATTTTACAAATCCCTCTCAGAGCAACATTGATTCTTGCCGTTTATTTTAGCTGCATACATGGCTCGGTCAGCCCTTTCAAACAGGGTCTCAGATGTGTCATCTTCTCTTCTTTCGGCAACCCCTATGCTCATACCTATTTTCAAAATGTGCTTAGAATCTTTATTCAGGTGAAACTCTACACGGGAAATACTTTTGAGTATTTCTTTCGCTTTCTTGACCCCCTCATCGAGATTGGCATTCTCCAGTATTATTACAAATTCGTCACCACCATAGCGGGCCAACATATCAGTAGCTCTGATCTGTTTTTTAACGTAATACATTGTTCTCTGAAGTACGTCATCGCCAATCTTATGTCCCCACTTGTCATTGATATCCTTAAAATCATCAATATCAAGAATCATCAATACGAATTTTTTATCTGAATTCAGAATTTCCTGGATCCTGATTCTGTAAGCTTCCCGATTGTATACGCCGGTTAAGGGATCCTCGAGAGCCTTCTCCCTAACTGCCAGTAACTCTTCAAAATAACTCTTTTTTTGCTGCTTTGCTTCTCTCAACTGCCTTCGTAACTTGAGCTCTTCTTTTATGTAGTTATCCAGCTGCTTTTGATCGAGATCCTTCTTAATCTGGATTAACTTCTTTATTTCATTGATTCGTCCCAGAAGATTTTCTTTCAGCTCGCCGATATGCGCCGACTTGGTGCAAATTTCTTCAATCTGCTGAGTTTCTCTTATCATACTGGTGTTGTGATCTTTACTGGTGCGCTCCAACCATTCGTGGTTTTCTGAAATACTTCTTAGAAATTCTTCCTGAGTTTCAACCAGGTTTGTCATAATCGTCTTGAGAAGATCTTCCAGTTTTTCTCGTTCTTCCCTTACTACCTGCCGATACTCCTCATAAAGCATGTTAAACTGGTACGTAATTTTTTCCACAGCCTCGGCAGAAAACTGAGTTTCAAGGTAACGGACAAATTTTTGGGATTTTTCTACAAGTTTTTCGTCCGTGGCCTTAACAAGAATTGAAATGTCTCTGGAAAGCAAGAGAAGAACATTCTGATAGGACTGCTCCACCTTGGAAAGCAATTTCTTGACGTAGGTATACTCGACATCTGAACCCTTGCCGTCTCCGGAAGTAACTTTGGGCTCTATCCTCAAAATGAGATCTCTCAGCTCGCTACCAATTCTTTTCATTTCTGAAACGTTAACACCCTGACGCATGGATTCTTGAAGTTCCAGCAGCTTGGATCGAATTTCTATGTGATCATCCTGCGCTGCCAGGACAATCAGGGATCTGAGCAGACTTCCGATTAAACCTTCAAGTTCCTCAACTTTTTCTTGCAGTGCCGTGTTTTCAGAGAGAAGACTGGTATATTTTTTTCTAAGGCTCGCGAGCTTCTTTTGAAACTCATTCTCAGACAAACCATTCCTTTCATCCTCAGCCTTCTCTTTCTCGCTCTTTTTTCCACTCCAAAGTGACAGAATTTTTCTTTCTAGCGTTTTTTCTTTTTCCATATCCTGGCATCGTCTCAGATCAAACTTTGAAAATTATTTTTATGGCTCTGGAACAGATAAAAGGAAGTAGCAAATCTTGTTCCATACTTATCGAAAAAATAAACGAAGCCGGTTAACAGTGTTCAAATACGTGTAATGACTGGCCTTGCCTCATTCCAGGAATTCATCTTGCTACACCGATTTAATTCATACCAATAACCACAAAGTAGAAATTACTTCATAGTTACGCTATTTCGCTACCTGCACTTAAAAGTTTCGCTCAGACTAGATCTCTTCAGCCCGAGTAATCACCTCTTTCATACTTCGCAACTTCTTTGGCCGCCAGAGTGGAAATCTGTTCCAGCATCGTTTTGAGTGAAGACTCCTGTGGAAGCGAACTTACAACCTCTTCGAGTTTGCGTGCGGTACTACTCATCTCGGTAACAACTCTTTCCAGCTTGTTGGGCTGGGTCTCGGGCCGTGAAAGAAGTTCGCCAAATTTTTCCAGGCTGTTTAAAGCATCTTCAGCCATGTTCAAGGCGGTGGAAACATTGTTAGTCAGTTGAACCGGGGTGACAGAAAGAGGTGCATTGACGGTACAGGGTTCCGCTACAGAGGAAACGGTTTTGCCCTCTTGGTAGGAATTTTTTGCCTTCTTCAGAACTTGCTCAAAAGATGTTGCCGGGGTCTTTTCCTTTCCCTGGATACTTTTTTTATCCTGATTGTTCAAAGAGGAAGGTAGAATCGTGTCGATCTTCATTGTTCATGCTCCTATTCCTGCGCCTTTTATTTGGTTCCATCCCGCATTTGATTCCTTCTCGAAAATGGATGGACCAGGTATTTAGAATAGGAGTCGAGCAAATAGCATACCATTTGCTAACCATCGCATTCAAGACGGGCTTCTCGTAACTTTTGCCTTTCTGTGCGGAAAATATACCTAATGATCGCTTCCCGATCTTTTTCATCAATTGCCACAAACTTCACACCGAGAAGGTACTTGGATCTATTCGTATCGTTTTCTTTTATAATTGCTTTTCTTTTTCTCACTTCGCCAATAACAAAGAAGGGATTATTATAAGCCGGCGGGAAAAATATGCACATATCAATGTAGCTCCCTTTGGACAAATTCACTGGGCTTACCAGCCTAAGTCCTCCCCCGCTTATATTAACAACTTCTCCCGTGTATTTATATTTATGAAATTCACCGCTAAAAAGGAGGCTGCAAAGTCGATCTATCTTCTGCTCAAGCCGAACAATCGATTCAAGCACCATTCGCGTGGCATGATCAAGAGTCCCCTCGTATAGCTGAGATTCCACGCAAGAAGTCGTCCTGGAAGCAGCATACAGGCTCTTTTTTCGCTTGAACTCTTCCTGGGAAATAGGGCTATACTTAGCCACAAGCGATGTTTCTGCCCTCAGGTACTTTCTTTTTTCTTTCGTGACCTCTTTTTCAAGATTTATTAACTCTTGTGTCATCGAGTGACTCCTGCTTCAAAGTTTAGTATCTTTTAGCATTGAGCTATTTTTACCAATTGCAATAGTTTTTGGGACCACATAAACTCTTTCTCCCATTTTAATAGTTTTCGAATTCTTTTCGCTACTATTTTTGCTACTCGAACCTTTTCGATCCCTCTGTGGAGGTTTTCCCTTGACCTATTCCTTTCCCTCTGCGTATACTGGCGGTCAAATATAGTTCTCGTATAACCAGAACACATCTCAAATTCCATGGACATTTATCACATAGCTCTGGATAATCCTTTCCGAACATCCCCCGGATTTTTCGATTTTTTGCAGGAGGGACTCGTGATGATGAACAAAAATGAAGATCACACTGTGTGCTACTGTTTCAACTACACCACGGAAGATATCATAATGGATGTTGTGACCAATCAAGCACATTCTTCTATACTCGAAAGGATAATGAAAGAAAAGAAAGCCGGAAATTGCCGGTGTTCCGAGAAAAATCCCAAAGGTCGCTGATGTTTATCCAATGTCCGCAAGGTTGTGGAGAGCGTAAAAAATCTACTGGAAGCTTGATAAGTTATTTTTAATGCTTAATTTAATTGTCGAAAAAAAGTCATTCCAACAAACAAAAAAACAGGGAGGGTAGAAAATGATAGACTTAATAAAGAAAACTTTTTTGACGGGAGTAGGTCTGGCCTTCATGACGAAGGAAAAGATAACGGAAATATCAAAAGAGATCATAGAAAAGGGGAAATTATCAGAGAAAGAAGGACGAGAACTGGTTGAAGAATTGCTTAAAAAATCAGAAAAAGCTAAAAAAGACGTCGAAGCTCAAATCGAAAAAATAGTTAAAGAAACACTCAAAAAAATGAACATTGCAACCAGTGATGAAATAGACACCCTGAAGAAAAAGATAAAAAATCTGGAGAAACAGCTCAAAAAAGAAGAGGAATCCAATTAACATATGCTTGGCCTCAAGAAAATTGGAGTGCTGGGTAGAACATACCGGCACATCAAGCGTTACAGGCAAATCCTTGTAATCCTTTTCAAATACGGATTTGGAGACCTTATAGACACGCTCAGAATAGAGCAGTACATACAGGTAGGACTACAGCTTATATCAAGGAAAAGCCGTGAACATATTGAAAAACTAACAAGAGCAGAAAGAGTTAGAATGGCCCTGGAAGAACTGGGGCCAACTTTTATAAAATTCGGTCAAATCCTCTCCACCCGACCGGACTTGATCCCCATTGAATATATCAAGGAACTCTCAAAGCTCCAGGACCAGGTGTCGCCGTTCAGTTACGAAGAAGTAAGAGAAATCATCAGGACAGAAACCGGCAGGTGGCCGGAGGAGATATTCCAGGAATTTGACAAAACTCCCCTCGCAGCAGCTTCCATCGGGCAGGTTCACAGAGCAGAGCTAAGAGATTCTGAAGAGGTAGTGATAAAGGTCCAGAGGCCCAATATTCACAAGACCATAGAGGTGGACCTCGAAATAATGTTACACATCGCATCCTTAATGGAAAAACACCTTGAGGAACTTGAACACTACCGCCCTACAAAAATAGTCGAAGAATTCGCAAAAACCCTTGGAAAGGAACTTGACTACACCATCGAAGCAGCTCACATAGAACGATTTGCCAAACAATTCCTGGGAGATAGCACAGTATACGTCCCGAAGGTATACAGAGAACTTACCACAGAACGTATTATCACCATGGAGTATATCGATGGCATCAAGGCATCGGAAATAGAGACTCTCAAGAAAGAAGGGTATGATCTCGAGTTGATAGCCACAAGGGGCGCAAACTTGATAATGAAGCAAATATTCGTTCACGGCTTTTTCCACGCTGATCCGCATCCGGGCAACATTTTCATCATGCCAGACAACGTAATTTGCTATCTCGACTTTGGGATGGTTGGGAGAATCACCAGGCAGGAACGCGAAGATTTTGTTGACGTGATTGTTCACGTGGTCAGGGAAGACGCCAAGGGAGCTGTGGATGCGATACTCAAGATCACCAATTATCAAACAGAACCTGACAGGGAAGCCCTGGAAAGAGATATTGCAGAATTAATGGACCAGTACCTGTATTTACCACTTAAGGAAATCCGGACAGCAAAACTGTTGCACCAGGCACTTGAGATCTCATCGCGGCATCGCATTTTCATAAAACCGGACCTGTTTTTGATGATGAAAGCCCTTAGCGCTTCAGAAACTCTCGGCAGAAAGCTTTATCCAGATTTCAATCTCGTTGAACACGCAAGACCATTTATTCGGAGAATACAGCTCGGCCAGCTTAGCCCGAAAAGAATAACAGAAGAAATATTCGATTCTGGTAGTCAATTTGTTGGACTTATTAAAGATATCCCCGGCGAATTACACGAAATATTGAGACTTACCAAAGAAGGCCGAATAAAGATAGAGTTTGAACACAGGGGATTGGATTCTCTCCTCTTCGCCATGGACAGGGTAAGTAACAGAATTGCATTTGCTATTGTACTGGCTTCACTTATCATAGGTTCCTCTCTGATCACTCTCTCTGACATCCCTCCGAAATGGCATGAAATTCCTGTAATAGGATTAGCCGGTTTTATTGTAGCAGGAGTCATTGGCTTGTGGCTCCTTGTGTCAATCATAAAAAAGAAAAAAATGTAGTTAACTGATCAGGCAAGAAAAGGAGTTTGATATGACGCAGGCAAAATTGGGTGATACCGTTAGGGTCCATTATCGAGGTACCTTTACAGACGGAACAGTATTCGACGGCACTATTGGCGACGAACCCTTTGAACTTACCCTCGGAGACCAAAAGGTAATTTCAGGGTTCGAAAATGCCATTGTGGGCATGACCGTCGGGGAAAGAAAGGTCGTGAAAGTTCCTCCGGAAGAAGCATACGGCAAGTACGATAAAAGCCTTTTGGTAGATATAGAAAGATCACATATGCCGGAACACCTCGATCTTCAACTCGGAAAGTTACTTGAGTTTAGAGCACAAGACGGCTCTGTGGCTCTCGTAACCATTAGAGACATTACCGAAAAAAGAGTTACCCTGGACGGAAATCATCCACTTGCTGGAAGGGAACTCATATTTGAAATTGAACTGGTAGAAATTGTGTCCTGAGATCCAGCAAAATATGTTCATATCAGGTATTGCGCATGCGCAGAAATTCCAGAAGTCCGTGCTTGGCATCATCTAGATTGGGCAACTCTTCCCAGGCTTCCAGTACGAATCCGAGATCTTCCGATAAGGGGTAAAACAGATCGTAGAGAAGATCAGAACTGACAAGTATCCGTTTCGGGAGAACCTTTAATTTTTCAAGGTTTTCAACAAGCTTGTTGGGTACCTCTGCCCACATGTTTCCGAGTGATGCTCCCGGATTCAGCAGTTCCACGCTTGCTACATGACCACTGTTTCCGTCTACTATCATGAAAGCGTAAGGGTAGAAGGGTCTATCGCCCCTTTTTTCCTGAACCGGCATGGGATACATGAAAACATCGATCTCAAATTCGCTTTCGCTCGGGGGTAGTTTTTTAACAGCGTCCATAATATCTACATTCACAAGAATATTGATTTGTTCGGGATCAGGAGGATCTATCTTCATCTTCTCGTCTCGCCATGCCAAATTGTTCCCCTTTTTGCTAGCTACACGTACCATAATAGTTTCTTCCCTGCCTGGTTCCAGTACGAGGGGATCTTCTTTGAATCTTGGTGCAACATCAAGGATTTGCTCCAAAGCATATTGCAAAAACCTTATTTCTTCGGATTCCAGATACCAGGGGAAAAAACCCGGCTTGAAACTTCTAAACAATGGCCAGGACTTTCTCCCGCGGTATTTCAAACCCAGACTTTTTATTACTTTCAGATCCCTGGCTGTCAGCATATCCCTGTCTTCAAAGGATGCCTGAAGTTGAGGTATTTCCAGCAAATACTCTGAGAACATTCCGGGTTCACCGGGAGGAATGTCCAGCAAAGAAAGAAACCCGAAAAGACCTTCGGAGCCTCGATAAACAGAAATGGCATAGTGTTCCCCCAGTGCTCCCATCACACTTACGAAACCGAGCTCCTTTGTTTCGGGATTTTCGACCCCGAATATATCATGCTCGTTCATCCATTCCCATGGCGCAAGTTCTTTGATTTTTTCCATTACTTCATAAAGTCCGCGCCATTCTTCAAATTGTATTGCATCTCGTTTCACTAATTGCCTCCTAAATTGTCTAACAAAATTTCAAATTCAATACTTCGTGCGTCGTGCATATTGTATAGCCTTATCCTAACATTTGTAGTATGTTGATCAAGCCATTAATAAAAATAATGCCTCTAAGGTGCACCATTGCAAACTGAACGTCAACACATAATTGATTTGCTTAGTGAAAGAGAAATGGATGCCAGGGAACTTTCACGGATTCTGGGGATTCAAGAAAAAGAAATATACAGACACTTAACTCACATCCAGAAATCAGTGGCAAGTCAGGGTAAGAAATTGATCATAAAACCGTTCCAGTGTTTGAGCTGCGGTTACACGTTCAAGAACCGGAAGCGATTCACACCTCCCGGACGCTGTCCCAAATGTAAAAGCACATACCTGGAGAAGCCTTCTTTTAAAATTTATCCGTAAATTTCCTCCTAATTTTACCACCAAACTACAACTATGTTTCCTGCACAGTCAGAAATCCAGCAGTATTGATTCTAGTCACCATTTTCTGAGTTTACTTTTTTGTTGTTTCGATTATCTGGAGTACAGCTAATCTAAAATATGGTTTTTGAAGACAGTCCCTTGATTTTAAGCAATAAGTTCTTAAGTTAAGTTAAGAGAAGAAGGTGGAAAGGCTTATGAGTTTGAATCACTCCCGAATAACATAAGAAGAGCTCTTCCAAAATCGATAAACTACTGGCAGCACTGGATTAAAACGGAATACCATGCCAAAAGCTTTCGAAAAGATTGTGGAAAAAATCCTCTGGGAAAGCCGCTATATGATTTGCATAGCAGTGGCGGCAAGTCTTTGATTTTTTTACTATTGCCATAGTCACACCCAAGGAGTATACTCACCATACAAAACCGGCCTTTTCAAAAAGAGAAAGATCTGAGAGCGAAAAATGAAGTTTATCCACACGGCAGACTGGCAGATAGGCATGAAAGCAGCACATGTTGGGGCTGCCGGCAAGGCGGTTCGCGAAGCGCGGCTTTACACCATACTCACAATCGTTACCCTTGCCCAGGAAAATCATGCAGATTTTATCCTGGTGGCAGGAGATACCTTCGAAAACAACTCCATAGATCGTCTTCAAGTTCAAAAAGTAGCAGATATCCTTTCGAAGACACAAATCCCTGTGTTCATCCTTCCAGGCAACCATGACCCTCTTGTTCCTGGCTCAGTTTGGGAACATCCGGCGTGGAAAACGTGTGATAATGTACATATACTTATTGAGAGAGAACCTATCGAAATACCAGGTGGGATTATTCTTTATCCTTGCCCCGTGCTCCAAAAATATTCTCGAAAAGATCCCACCACCTGGATAGAAAAATCGCGCGAAGACCGAATCCGAATAGGGATAGCTCATGGCACGGTAGAAGGTGTGCATCAGGATGAACCAGATTATCCGATTCCGAGACATGCAGCAGAACGTTGCGGCCTTGACTATCTTGCCCTCGGACACTGGCATTCTACCACCACTTACGAAGACAGCAGTGGTTGTGTTCGGATGGCTTATTCGGGGACCCATGAAACAACAAAATTCGGAGAAAGAGACAGCGGCAATATTCTTTTGGTAGATATTCCTGGGAGAGGGATACCTCCCGTTGTTAAAAGCATACATGTTGGGACGCTCACCTGGAAACTTGTGGAAGGAAATTTGAGAGCGCCAGGAGAACTCGCAAGTTTGAGAAAAGACATTGAAAACATGGAAAATCCTGAAAAGACTCTAATGGACGTCAGGATAAAAGGACTACTCTTTTGCGAAGACAGAGGTGAAATTGAACAAATCCGAGATATACTCGATTCACGTTTTCTCTTCGGGCGCTTTGATCTGTCAGATGCCATTCCATCGGCTACCGATGACAAATGGGTGGCAGACCTCCCCCCAGGCGTTGTCAGAGAAACGGCAAACATCTTGAGAGACCTTAGCAAGCCCAATTTTTCCGGGAAACGCCCTGACTGGGTCACAAGCGAAATAGCATCCAGAGCACTTCTTGAACTATATGCCCTGGTATCCGAGGTAGCAAGATGATTCTCCGATCAATCCGCCTTCAAAACTGGCGATGTTTTATAGACGAAATAACAGTAGGCCCGTTTTCCGAGAGACTCAATGTTATTCATGCACCAAATGCCACCGGCAAATCCACCCTTTTCGAAGCCTTGCGACGTGGCATTCTCGACAGCCACAGGGTAGGCGGCAGAGAAGTAGAAGCAATTCGGCCGTGGGGCAGAGTTCTGGCACCTTACGTAAGCGTAGAATTTAGCCACGGGGGTGCCGTATATAGAATCACAAAAAGATTCCTCGATAACCCGTTGTCAGTACTCGAAAGAGAAGAAAACGGGCGACTCGTACGCCTGGCTGAAGGCCCCCCTGCCGATGAAAAAATCCGGAGCATTTTCACGAAAAATCCCCCTGGAAGAGGTTTCTCCCGCTTTGAAAACTGGGGACTGGCTCAAATTCTTTGGGCACCCCAGGGAGATTTATCATTTGCAAAACTTTCCGGGGACGTGCTGGAAGACATCAGGAATTTCCTTGGGGCCCAGGTGAGGGGTGCCGGGTCCGGAGCTGTGGAACAGAGAATAGAACAGGAGTATCTTAAGTTTTTCACCCCCACAGGAAAATGGCGCTCAGGAAAAGATGCCCCTAAATTAGTCAGTCTCAAAGATCGCCTCGAAGATGCACACAAAAGGCTTGTAGATGCAAAGGCACTGCAACTTGCATACGAAGAACTGGTTCAGAAAGTGGAGGAACTGCGTGCAAAAAGATCCCTGGCAAAGCACGAAGCTGAAACTGTATTCAAAGAACTGGACAAGGCCAGGGCAAGTGCAGAGAAATACAAGGAGTTGATCCACACAGAAAAGGAACAGCAATCTCAACTTGCGGCAGCTGAAGCCAAATTCAACGAACTTAATCAGCTCATTGAAACCATCAAGAACACAAAAAAAGAAATGGAGGATGTTGAAAAAGAGATACTGGAAACCGAAAAAAATCTGCCAGCAAAACATGACAGACTGAAAATGCTCAAAACTGAAGAAATTGAAGCAAGGAGGAATCTTGAAAATGCACGAAGAGAACAGGAAAAAATCGACAGACTGAACGAAGTTGCGGAGAGAGCTAGATTTTTTGTCGAAAATACAAAAAAGCAGGTTGAAATAGAGCGCCGGTTGAAAAAAGTTAAAGAACTCAACGAAACACTGGAAGCATTAAAGAAGGAAAAGGCCCGTCTTATAGCTCCCAACTCAAGAGCCCTGAAAAATATTCGAAAAGCTTTAAGTGATCTGGAGAACGCCCAGATTCATATCAATGCTTCTCTGATAAGTCTAGATATTGTCCCTGAAAAAAACTTATCAGCAAAAGTTCTCCTGGGAGAAACTCCGGGGAAGCTAGAGGTCGAAGCCGGAGAGACAATTGAGATAAAAGGATCGCCAGAGGTTCTTGTGGAAGTTAATGGTTTTGGAATAATTCGAGCATCAGGTCCAGTTGCGTCAATAGAAGAATACAGGAAGAAAAAGGCTCGGGCCGAACAAAAACTCAGGAAATTAACAGAACCATTCGAAACTGACGATCTAAACATTCTTGAAGATTTGCATGAGAAGTTGCAAATTCTCACTCAAAAGTACGTTAAAATTGAAACGGAACTGAAGACTCTTCTCGAAGGAAAAAGCATCGCTGACCTTGAAAACGATCTTTTCCAGATCAACCACGCTGCAGAAAAAATACTGGCCCAACACCCTCAATGGGCCAATAAACTCCCTGATGTCCTCAAGCTGGAAAAAGAAGCAAAAAAGGCAAAACGCGATTATCGTGAGCGAGTGCAACAGGCAGAGGCAAACTGGCAGAAGCTGCAAATTGCGCTGGCAGCAGCCGAAAGAGATGTAACACTGATGGAGGAAAGCCTCGAAGTGCTGAAGAAACGTCATCGATTGCTGAAATCAAAACTGGATAAACTGACAGACGATGGCAGAGATAATGAAACCAGAAATAGGGAACTTAAGAATCTGGCCCTAGAGTGGAAAGCAGCGGAGACACTTCTTGAAGAAACAAAGAAACAACTCAATGCATTTCCCGAAGATCCGCAGCTAACTGTAGATAGGCTAGAAAAGAGACTCCAAGAACTGGATAAAGTGGCAACGGAAGCCCTTGAACAGGAAAAAAGTGCGGAAGGGAACCTGGAGCAACTTTCTACCCAGGGAACCTACTCGAACCTGGCACTAATCGAAGAAGAAGTAGCTGAACTTTCAAGAGAAATCGAGGCCGAAGAAGTACGCATGCTGTCAATTCGACTACTATACGAAACGCTAACTCAGTGTCGTTCAAAAGCTCTGGCTACCGTGATTGAACCGGTAGAAAGGCTGGCAACTCGGATTCTGCGGAGAATTGCCGGGGGCAAACTCGGCCACTTAAAGGTTGGCAAAGCCTTTGAACCTGTGCACGTTGTACCGGAGGTGGCGGAATCGACAGTGACACTGGAAAACGTGTCCGGAGGAGAGAGAGAACAGATTTACCTTGCCACCAGGCTCGCCCTGGCCGAAGTGATTGCAAAGGAGGAACGTCAGCTTGTGGTCCTGGATGATGTACTCACTTTTACCGATGCAGGTCGGCTTGCCAGGGTGATGAACATTCTTGAAGAAGCGGCTGACAGGTTA